>URER01000067.1 GCA_900547005.1 uncultured Prevotella sp. | reverse complement strand
ATCGGAGTAATTCGGGCTTAGTACTCGAGTATCGGGGCTTTAGTACTCGAGTAATTCGGGCCTGATTACTCGAGTATTCGGGCTTTAGTACTGAAGTAATTCGGGCTTAGTACTGTGCCGCTTCTGTTTTATTGTTGTTATTGTTTTATTTCTTCAGAACAGCTCTGAACACGAACCAGATGTGCAAAGCAATTGTTTGCACGAGTCCGTAATGGCGTTTCATCACCGTGAAACGCTCTTTCAGCGAAGCCTTGTGATTGGCCGTGGTCTGCCCTTCCTCCAGATATTCGGCCACAACGGCATTGACATTGCGCAACGGCAGACGGCGTTTCTCTGCCTCTTTCATCACCCTTATGCACCAATCCACATCGGCGGAGTAGCGGTAACGGTCGTCATAAAGCTGCTCACGGGCTATATCCAGCCGCGCGTAAAAAGCCTGATGGCACACTAACATTCCCCTGCGGAACGAGCGCCACGACAGCTTTTCAGGCGGCGACAGACGGCGATGGCGCAAGAAACGGTAGTTCGCGTCCACAATATCGGTATCACCATAGAGCACGGCAGGCAGTTTCTCGTCCTCCCCCACACATCCGGCAATACGCTCGAACGTGCTTTCCGACGGCAGTCCGTCGCCCGCATTCAAGAACAGGATATAGTCGCCCGTAGCCCGACGCAGCCCCTTATTCATCGCGTCATAGAGTCCCTTGTCAGGCTCCGACACCACAATGACCTCGTGACCGTTATCTTGTTCGTCATTCGCGTCCTTATATTCTCTTGCGATTTCCACCGTATTGTCCTTAGAGCAACCGTCTATTATAAGATGCTCCACGCACGGATAAGTCTGTGCCAGCACCGTTTCGGCAGTACGGCGCAGCAGTTCGCCGGCGTTATATGTAACGGTTACAATCGAAAAACGTATCATCTTATCAGCATTTGCCATGAGTAATCTCGCTATAAAGTTTCATATATTGTCCGGCAACGACACTCTCCGAGAAGCGTTTCACTACATTACGGCGCAAATCCTCGCGTCGCAAGCCCGATGACAAAGCCCACTCTATGCCGTCGGCCAAATCCTTCACCGACTTGTAGCGTGCCAAGTAGCCGTTCTCCTTGTGGGTGATGATGTCCGTCTGTCCGCTGTTGTCGAACGAGACAGGGATGCAACCGCACGCCTGCGCCTCGATAAGTGTCTGTCCGAAAGTCTCATACAGCGATGACGAAACGACAACATCGGCCGCCGAATAGAGCATAGAAAGCTCCTTCTCGCCCTTCACCCTGCCCAGGAAATTGTATGGAACGGGAATATCCTCCAGCACACTCTCGTCTTTGCAACCACCGAACATGACGAGCATGAGCGACTCCTTAGCCGTTTCCCGCTTATCGGCAAGAATGGCAAGTGCCTGTTTCAGATAAGCAAATCCTTTTATCTCCGCGTCTATGCGCGCCGCGCCGAAGACGATAACCTTCTTGTTTCCGCCTATCTTGAAATAGTCGCGCGAGTCTATTTTGCTCTTAATGGAGAACCGGGAGAGCGATATCGAGTTTGGAATCACCTCCACCCTATTCCCGCCGAGCAGCCTGCTTGCGCGCGCATTGTCCGCAAGCCAGTTGCTCACCGCCACATAAACGGCATTGCCCCGCATGGCTTTCAGCTTCTTGCGGAACACCCTGCCGGCCAAGTCTTTCCTGCCGGGGAAGCGCAAGAAGTGGCAGTTGCGGCACTCATCCTTGAAATTCGTGCAGTCGTATGTATAGTGGCAGATGGCCGACAGTTCCCACATATCGTGCATGGTCCACACCACCGGCTTGCCGCTTTTCATAATCTTGCGTATTCCGCGCAGCGACAGCATACCCTGGTTCACCCAATGCAGGTGGACGATGTCGGCCTCCTTGAACTCCTGCGTCTTCGTTATGTCATATCCGGTGTTGGCTATTGACACGGCAAAAAGATTCTTCCTACTGAACAGATTGTTCATCCATATCACGAATCTCTCATACACAAAGCACCAGCTTCTCTTCATCCAGCCGTTCAACGACGCCACATATATACGGTCGCCGGCTTTCTCCATAACGAGCATCTTGGCCGAAACGCCATTATTATTCAACGCTTCTGCCAGACGGCTTGCCGCAATCGCCGCTCCGCCCGTCCTATCGCTCGTGTTCACAATCAGTACTCTCATCTGCACGTATTATATATAAAGTATTACAAGCACAAAGATACAACTTTCTTTCGGAACACCGACACACAAACGGCCGTTATCTCAACAACCTGCATACAAAAGTGGGAGGCACTGCAATCGCGATGTCTCCCGTGTGAAAGTGTGAAAGTTATGATTAGCCCATTCAAAAAGGAAGTCTTTTCGTTCGGTATTTTATATATTGTTTATACCTTTGCAGTACGCCTGTTTTTTACGGGCATACGCATATAGAAAGGATAATATGAGTGAAATTTTCGATTTGCAACGTTTTCTTGATGCTCAGGAGTTCTTGGGAACCTACGAAAGGGTATTGACAGAGTTAGGCAATGGCCGGAAACGCAGCCATTGGATATGGTTTATTTTCCCTCAGCAGAAAGGGCTTGGGCACAGTTATAACTCAGAATATTTTGGGTTGGAAGGAACGGAAGAGGCTAAGGCTTTTCTTGAACATCCCGTACTTGGCAAAAGGCTAAGGGAATGTTGCAACCTTTTGATGTCGCAGGCGGGAAAGAAAAATATCAGAGACATAATGGGCAGTGGCATTGATGTCTTGAAGTTGAGAACTTCCATGAAGTTATTCAACTCTGTATCACCGAATGATATATTTGCAGATGTGTTGCAGTCATTTTTTAATGCTTGAGATTTAAGCGAAAAGCGAAAGAGGCGAAAGTGTGCAAAAATGTATTAAAATGCAACTGTTTGCGCACACAATGATTGATATACATCAATAAAGAGGCTTTTTTGCATAAAAACAACAAAAAAAGTATTGCGGAAATCGGAAAAGGATGTACCTTTGCATTGTCAAAAGGTTAATAGATTGTTTAGGTTAGTAGTAATAGATTTAGGTTTTTAGTTATTTTTTGTTTAAGGTAGAAGTTTAACGATTGTTCATGGATGACAAAGGCGGGCCGTGAGGTTCCCTTTGATTAGAAAAGGATTTTTAGTTAAACATATTAAAACGCTGTAGCTCGCTGAGAGTTGCGGCGTTTTCTCGTTATTAGGGGTATTTGCGAAGTCTTGTAAGCTCTGTGTCCTTCTGATGGGCTCAACAGGAAAATATAGAGGACAGATTATATTTGATTAAATTATTTCTTACCACAGATTTATCGGGTGAGCCATATTCTCAATCCTCCCCCAAAAACATTTGATATACATCAAATATTTGGTTCATCCGACATTTCGAGTGATAGTATGAATTAAAAAGAAGAAAACCGCT
>URER01000066.1 GCA_900547005.1 uncultured Prevotella sp. | reverse complement strand
CAAAGCACTAAAAAAGAGGCTGCGCCGTAAAAACTTAATTACGACACAGCCCCCTGCTATATTATTATTGTATTTTATTTCCGTCAACCGACTATCCAACCCACAAGATAGAGCACAACGGGGATGGTTACAATGGCAATGCCGATGAAGTCGATGTAGACTCCGGTCTTTATCATCTTGGTGATAGGCACATAGCCACTGGCATAGACAATGGCATTAGGCGGGGTGGAGACGGGCAGCATGAAGCCGAGCGATGACGAAAGCGCCACGCCGACAGCCACGGGGATGGGACTGAAACCGGCAGATACGGCCGCACCAATGGCAAGCGGGCCTATCATGTTGGTGGCGGCAGTGTGGGAAGTAAGCTCGGAAAGCAACAACGCCATGACGCAGAACACTGCAACAAAGACGAGCTCGGACGGAGAACCACCCAACATGGCTATTATCTGTTCGCCAATCCATGCGGAAAGACCGGTGCTATACATCATTCCACCCATCGCAAGTCCACCGCCGAAGAGCAGCAGTGTGCCCCACTCTACTCCGGCAACGGCGTCGCGCCACTTCAATGTCATGCGGCGATAGCTTTTGTCGGCAGGAAGGAAGAACAGCAACAAGGCACCTATCATGGCCGCGATGGCCTCGGGGAAGATGGCATTGTAGGTCTTCAGGATTTCACTTCCCGACCCGTAGATGATATTAAGAATGCCGGGCGTAACCCAGAGAACCACTGCCACCATGAAGGCGATGAACGTGTTGCGCTGCGCGGTGGTCCACTTTCCGAGGGCTTTCACACGCTCGGCTATCAGTTCGCGGGCACCTTCAATGTGCTCGATGTCGGCCGGGAACATACGCCAAAGCACCAAGTAGGCTATGACGAAATAGCAGACCATAGCCACAAAGCCCCATACCATCCACTGGAAGAAAGAGATATGGATGCCTGCGAGTTCGTCGAGGAAACCTAACATTATTATATTGGGGGGCGTTCCGATGGGTGTGAGTACGCCACCGATGGAGCAGGCGTAGGCCGTCATGAGCATCAGGCCCGTGGCATACTTATATGTGCGCAGGTTGATTTCCTTACCGTTCTGTGCCATCATCTCGCGTATGGCCTCGAGAAGTCCGAGTGCAATGGGGAACATCATGGCCGCCGTGGCCGTGTTGCTAATCCATCCGGAACAGAGCATACAGGCGAGTCCGATGGCAAGGAAAATGCGGCGCGGACTATCGCCCACCCATTTCATCGACATGATGCCGTAGGCTATGCGCTTGTCGAGTCCGTTGACGGTCATCGCCTTTGCTATGATGAAGCCGCCCATGAACAGGAATATCATAGGATTGGCAAAGGCTGCGAAAGCCTCTTTCATCTTGACGATGCCAAAGACAACGCACAGCGTGGGACCTACGAGCGAGGTTACGGGAATGGGAATCGGTTCGGTAATCCACCAAAGGGCTACCAGCGTCATAATGGCAAGAAGACGATGAGCCTCCGGCGACAGGCCGGATATTGGCGTAATCCACACTAACAGGGCGCAAATGGGTCCGAAAACAGCTCCGGCCATACGGCGTCTACGCTCAAACTTTGAATCTTTGTCGACTCCCTCTGTAACCGCCGGCGAGGGATTCTCTTTCTTAATGTCATCCATAATATTACAGGTCTTTAATGGTATAAATTTGTTATGTCATCGGACTGAGAGCAAGACTGATGATGCCCGTCAATCGTTGGCCGTGAATAATATTTTGTAAAGATAGATATTTTTTTTTGAATAAAATGCGCAAAAAACAAAAAAAGTTGTATATTTGCATAAGTGTAAACTATATATTGCAATTCAGGCATATAGAAAACGCAAAAATCAAGAGTTCAATGGTCGCAGCTTACACCGGCGGACTAATTAAATAAATGTATTACTTAAACAATATCATGACCATGCACAGGACAGTTTTAATCTTTGGCGTCATAGCCCTCATCGGCATAATGCTCGTGATGTACAAGCACTATCACAGAATGAGACTCCACAACAATGTGGAACAGTTGAAAAAGGTAATAGCACTGATTTTCAAGGAAGCCGACAAGCCTATTATCTCAAAGAACCGTCTCATAAAGGGATTGAAGTATCATCTGGGCGTTAACGAGAAGATGGCTCTGAAACTTATCGCGAAAGCACGTCAGGAGGACTTGATAGAGCTAAACCGCGACACCCTGAAAAGCTCGGGAACGGTGGAATACAGCAAGGCGTTCTGATATATAACAATGTATAACGCAAGCATTACATTCTCCATCTTAATATTAAATAAAGGTGGAGAGAGGCGATATACTACGGGAACAACCATGACACGAGAGTGAAAAATACGCAATCGGCGACTATAAAAGTATGACAAATTGTCATACAGTAATGCCATGCCAAACGGGAATCATACGTTTGGCATGGCATTTGTTATTTTGTTGACGGACAAAAAACGGTCCGGCAAATTAATAAATAGAATAATAACAAAAATAAAAAAGATAAAGATTATGGGAAAGATTATTGGAATCGACTTGGGAACAACTAACAGTTGTGTTGCTGTATTCGAAGGCAACGAACCGGTTGTAATAGCAAACAGCGAGGGTAAGCGCACCACTCCGTCTGTCGTAGGATTTGTTGAGGGCGGCGAGCGCAAGATTGGCGACCCGGCAAAGCGTCAGGCAATCACCAACCCGGTGAACACGGTGTACTCTATCAAGCGCTTCATGGGCGAGACATTCGCACAGAGCGAGAAAGAGGTGGGACGCGTTCCGTTCAAGGTTGTGAACGAGGGCGGATATCCACGCGTTGACATCGAGGGTCGTAAATATACTCCGCAGGAAATCTCTGCAATGGTGCTTCAGAAAATGAAGAAGACTGCCGAGGACTATCTCGGACAGGAAGTAACAGACGCGGTAATCACCGTTCCGGCTTATTTCTCTGACTCGCAGCGCCAGGCTACTAAGGAGGCAGGACAGATTGCAGGCCTCAACGTGCAGCGTATCGTGAATGAGCCTACTGCGGCTGCGCTCGCTTACGGTGTGGACAAGGCCAACAAGGACATGAAGATTGCAGTGTTCGACCTCGGTGGCGGTACATTCGATATCTCAATCCTTGAGTTCGGTGGCGGCGTGTTCGAGGTTCTCTCTACCAACGGAGACACTCACCTCGGCGGTGATGACTTCGACCAGGTGATTATCGACTGGCTGGTGAATGACTTCAAGGCTGCCGAGGGCATCGACCTGTCTAAGGACCCGATGGCAATGCAGCGTCTGAAGGAGGCTGCCGAGAAGGCAAAGATTGAGCTTTCGAGCACAACATCAACAGAAATCAACCTGCCATATATCACAGCAGAGGGCGGTGTGCCCAAGCACTTGGTTAAGCCTCTGACCCGTTCACAGTTCGAGCAGTTGGCACACGGCCTTATTCAGGCTTGCCTCGTACCGTGCCAGAACGCTATCCGCGATGCCAAGTTGTCTACATCGGATATCGATGAGGTTATCCTCGTAGGTGGTTCGAGCCGTATCCCGGCTGTTCAGACTCTCGTGAAGAACTACTTTGGCAAGGAGCCGTCAAAGGGTGTGAACCCGGACGAGGTGGTAGCCGTAGGTGCTTCTATCCAGGGTGCCATCCTGAACAAGGAAGGTGGCGTGGGCGACATCGTATTGCTCGACGTTACTCCGCTGACTTTGGGTATCGAGACAATGGGTGGCGTTATGACAAAGCTCATCGATGCGAACTCAACCATCCCTTGCAAGAAAAGTGAAGTGTTCTCTACCGCAGCCGACAACCAGACAGAAGTAACTATCCACGTGCTTCAGGGTGAGCGTCCGATGGCAGCTCAGAACAAGAGTATCGGTCAGTTCAACCTCACGGACATAGCTCCGGCGCGTCGCGGTGTACCTCAGATTGAGGTTACATTCGACATTGATGCCAACGGTATCCTGAACGTCAGTGCGAAGGATAAGGCCACAGGTAAGGAGCAGAGCATCCGCATCGAGGCTTCAAGTGGATTGAGCGAGGACGAAATCAACCGCATGAAGGCTGAGGCAGAGCAGAACGCCGAGAACGACAAGAAGGAGCGTGAGCGCATCGACAAGCTGAATCAGGCTGACTCAATGATATTCACCACAGAGAATTTCCTGAAGGACAACGGCGACAAGTTGCCGGCTGACCAGAAGCCGGCAGTAGAGAGTGCTCTCCAGCAGCTCAAGGATGCCCACAAGAGTGGCGACATTGCCGCTATCGACACAGCCATCAACAACCTCAACACAGTTATGCAGGCTGCCAGCCAGCAGATGTATCAGGGTGCGCAGGGTGCTCAGTCAGGTGCAGGCTTCAACGGAGCCAACGCCGGCGGTCAGCAGGCACAAGACGGTCCTAAGCAGGATGACACCATTCAGGATGCAGATTTTGAGGAGGTGAAATAAGATAGATAACTATCAATAGTAACAAATAGTGAAAGGTGCTGTGTCAAAATAGGCGCAGCCTCTTTTTTTTTATATGGTGTAAAACA
>URER01000065.1 GCA_900547005.1 uncultured Prevotella sp. | reverse complement strand
CTGTCAGACGAGGAGAAGTCGCACACGGTGTTCTGCTGCTGCACGAAAACGCTCATTACTCTTCTGCCAATTTCTTGAGTGCAATGAACCGAGAAAGGGTATTCCTATCCACTTTACATATTTTGGCTATCTTGCGCAGTGAAGTACCATTTTTAATCAGTTCCTTTATGAGAATTTCTTTACCCGAAAGCTTATATTTGTCAGGATTGCTTTTCTTTCCTTTGGGACGACCAAGCACCACGCCCTCTGCCTTCTTTCTCGCCAATGCCTCTTTTGTACGCTGACTGATAAGGTTACGCTCAATCTCTGCTGACAGGCCGAAAGCGAAGGCAAGGACTTTGCTTTGGATGTCATCACCGAGACGGTAATTGTCTTTGATGGTCCACACACGGCATTCCTTTGTCATGCAGATGTTCAATATCTCCATAATCATAAACAGGTTTCTGCCTAAGCGGGAAAGTTCACTACAGATGATGATATCATCCTTGCTGACCTTCTTCAGAAGATTGCCCAGTTGCCGCTTGGTATAGTTCTTTGTTCCACTGATGGTCTCCTCTATCCAGTCGTTAATCACTATATTCTGCTTCTCACAGAACTTGTTAATCTCAAAGCGTTGATTTTCCACTGTCTGCTTGTCGCTGCTGACACGAATATAACCGTAAATCATTGTATTTGTCTTATTTTGATTATATAAAAACTTCGCTTTCGCGCACCTTTCTTATACTCTTTCTATATATAATTATTGCTGTCCGATAAAACTTTTTTGAGCATACAATGTATTAGGGCTGACACTTCTCACGCGGTATTAGTCCTTTGGGTTATCTTTGTTTTAGGATTAAGACAATTATAACCATGAGTAAAGATAGTCATTTTACCGGACAGCAATAAATAATTATAGAAGTTAAGGAAGATGGTGCTTTGTTAGACCGCAGCGAATAAAATATGACACGATGGTATTTATACAGTTTTTGTACAACGCCCATGTACAAACTGTACATAGGCTTTGTAGCATTAGTACAAAGGCCTTGTAGTTTTAGTACATAGGCCATGTACTAAATGTACAATACGCTTGTAGAATTCTGTACTAACGGCACTGTCTTCATAGAAGTAAAGGACACATTGCAAATGCAAAATAGGTCTATCTTATTGGTGTGATGTGAGAATTTGGGGTTACTTTTTGCTGTTTCATGCAAAAGCATTAACTTTGTAGCGTCTAACTCAATTGCCGGATGACAGCGGATGGAATCCGTTTGGCATGATTATAGATAATGTATGCAAAGGAAAAACATAAATATGAAACAAGTAAAGCCAAAGAAAAATCTCGGACAGCACTTCCTGACCGACCTGAACGTGGCGCAGCGTATCGCAGACACCGTGGATGCCTGTCCCGACATACCAGTGCTGGAGATTGGGCCGGGTATGGGTGTACTCACGCAGTATCTCGTGAAGAAGCCGCGCGAGGCATTCAAGGCGGTGGAGATTGACCGCGAAAGTGTGGAATACCTCAACGGAACGTATCCGCAAATGCGCGATAATATCATCGGCGAGGACTTTCTGAGGATGGATCTGACGACGATTTTTGATGGCAAACCGTTTGTCCTGACCGGCAATTATCCCTACGATATATCGTCGCAGATATTCTTCAAGATGCTCGACAACAAGGAACTGATACCTTGCTGCACGGGAATGATTCAGCGCGAGGTGGCTCTGCGCATGGCGGCGCAGCCCGGTAACAAAACCTACGGCATCCTGTCGGTGCTCATACAGGCTTGGTATGACGTGGAATATTTGTTCACCGTAGACGAGAATGTGTTCAATCCGCCACCTAAGGTGAAGAGTGCCGTAATCCGAATGACGCGCAACAATGTACAGAATCTCGGTTGCGATGAAGTTCTTTTCAAGCGTTTGGTGAAGACAGTGTTCAACCAGCGCCGCAAGATGTTGCGCGTAAGTCTTCGTCAGATGTTCCCGGGTGCAAAGCCTTCTGACGGATTCTATGAGCAAGAGATAATGACCAAGCGTCCCGAACAGCTCAGTATCGCACAGTTTGTGGAACTGACTAATATGGTAGAAGCGGAGCTGAGAACGAGGATTGAGGATTGAGAAGACCAACAAAGATGCGGCAGCGCGACAATTATACATTTCTTACGCAGGGACCGATACACAAGGTCATCCTGACGATGGCTGTGCCGACGATAATCTCGATGCTCATCACGAGCCTTTATAATATCGTCGACACATTCTTTGTGGGGCAACTCGACACGCAATCCATTGCTGCCGTGGGTGTCGTGTTCTCCGTGATGTTCTTCATTCAGGCTTTTTCGTTCTTCTTCGGCAACGGTTCGGGCAACTATATCTCGCGCGAACTGGGCGCAAGGCATTACGAAAACGCAAATACGATGGCGTCGACGGGCTTTTTCTACGCCTTGTTCTTTGGAGTCTTTATTGCCGTTGTGGGCGAATTGTTGCTCACTCCGCTTTCTGTGTGGCTCGGAAGTACGCCGACAATACTTCCGTATACCGAGGAATATATGGGCATCGTGCTGCTTGGCGCGCCGTTTGTGACATCATCGCTGTGCCTGAACAACCAGATGCGCTTTCAGGGGAATGCCCGTTATGCCATGTGGGGGATTGTCTCGGGTGCTATACTCAATGTATTGCTCGATCCGCTCTTTATCTTTGTCTTCGATATGGGTGTGGCCGGAGCTGCCCTTGCTACCGTTACGGGGCAGGCGGTGAGCCTTTTTGTGCTGCTTTATATGTCGCATTACGGCAAGACGATAACCATTCATTGGCGCAATTTCTCGCCCAAGTGGATTTATGTGCGTGAGATTATGGCAGGCGGAACGCCCTCGCTGCTGCGTCAGGGGCTTGGCTGCATATCGGTTGTAATGCTGAATGTGGCTGCTGGGGCATACGGTGACGCTGCAATCGCAGCCATGTCGATTGTCAACCGCATCACGATGTTTGTCTTTTCTATGGTTGTCGGTCTCGGACAGGGTTTCCAGCCGTTCTGCGGTTTCTGCTATGGTGCCCATCTGTATGAGCGTTTGCGCCGCGGATATGTGTTCTGCGTGAGATTGGGAACGGTTTTCTTGATAGTCATTGGGGCTGTGGGCTTTGTACTTGCGGGCTTTGTCGTGGGCGTGTTCCGTGACGATGCCGATGTGATAGATATAGGAACGGTGGCGTTGCGCTGCCAACTGGTGGCATATCCGCTGTGTGCGTTCATTATGATGAGCAATATGCTGATGCAGACAATACGCAAACCGCTGCGTGCCAACATTCTCGCTGCTGCCCGGCAGGGATTGTTTTTCATTCCGCTTATAGTCATTCTGCCCCGTATGTTCGGTCTTTTCGGTGTGGAAATATGTCAGGCTGTGAGCGACTTGTTATCGTTCTGCCTTTCCATTCCTATTGTCTGGACGGGTTTTCGAGAAATGCGCATAGAAGAAAAGCAGCACTTTTCTGTTGACAAGTAGGCGGGTCAACTTTAATAAGATGTACCTTTATATATATAGGTGTCGTCAGGTTGAGTCAGTGTCCCAATCAGAGTGATTTTGTTCGAGCGGAAGTTTGATGTTATAGTAACCTCCGCATTGTTGCTTCCTGCATATAGCTCGATGTTCAGAGTGGCTGATATTATGCTGCCCATAACACTCATCGACAGACTCCTGCTACCGTTCTTTCTCGTTTCGTACTTCACGTTAGACACCCTGCCGTCGAGCGTTATGCCGCCGACACCATTCGGTCCGCCGCCGCCGTAGAATGGTGCAACCTGTACGGTGGCATAGTCTCCCGATACCGAAATGAAGTTGGTTACAGAGTTCACGTATGCCGTGTGTCCGTATTTGAACAGCAGTCGGTCGGCTCTCAGCACGAAATTCATGCTGTCCATAGCCGCGGCTGAGCGCGCAAAGTTGATGGAGTCCATCATCGCCTTTAGCTGCTTGCGTTGCTTCTTCGTCAGTTTGCCGTTCAGCTTGTAGTCTTGCATCCATATTGTATCAGGGCGTTCCGTCTGTCCATTGTCTCCCGGCAGTAGGAGAGTGTCGCTGCCCGCCAGATCCTTGACCTCGGCCTGCGTCTCATTCTTTTGTCGTGCCCCAGCCGTCATGGTCAGAAGCAACAGCATTATCATTGCCGAAAACTTCCTTTTCATAATCTTCATAGTCCTGTTTTGCCATTTTTCGTTATCAATTCTCTTTATATATTAAACTCAAATAACTCCGAATTATTTGTTCTCCAAGCCATAATGATTGTTATATACGCCTAATGATTGTTATCATTTTAGCAAACACATTTCTGTATCGAAATCCGTAATATTGATAAATCTATCCGTAATTTGTTTATCCTGCGGTTGACAGTAATTGATTACCTTTGCATAAAATAAGCTGCACTCGGCAATTTGAGAATAAATTCTCATTGCGCTCGCTTGCATTATCTTTGCAAACACAATAACATATAAGGTGTATGAAGAGAATACGATTATACTATAATAATATCTTTTGTTAATATTCGGTCAAGCAGTTAAGGGGGAAAGACATCCAATTTTGTTCCCCAATCAATAACCTTTTATTGATGTTAAGGTAAAAAATAGCAGGAAGATTTAGTTGCAAGAGTCCGTTTCCATCATCGGGGACGGGCTTTTTTAATATGCTTTTTGATGTCGTTTGCAACTGGGTCGCAAGAAAAAAGTCTTACCTTTGCATAAGATAAGCTGTGTCTCAGCAATTATTATATATAACCTGTTGGCGGAATTAATTTAGTGCATACTTAATTCTGCCAATGGG
>URER01000064.1 GCA_900547005.1 uncultured Prevotella sp. | reverse complement strand
ATGCAAAGATAGTGCAAGTCGAATGCAATAGAGCTTGCTCTAAATTGCTGAGACGCAGCCTATCTTATGCAAAGATAGTGCAAGTCGAATGCAATAGAGCTTGCTCTAAATTGCTGAGACGCAGCCTATCTTATGCAAAGATACACTCTTTCTTTGATATTACCAACTCTCTCGCCAAAAATAACAACATTATCGCATCATGATCCGGATACAATAAAGAAGCCCTTGAGAACAAATCAGTCTCAAGGGCTTCATATACATTATTATATATCCACAAATTTTGCGATTAATAAGCGAAGAGCGGATAGTTTTTCATTGTCTCGTTCACCTTCTCACGAACGCGAGCTATTGTCTTGTCGTCTTCAGGAGCGTTCAGAACCTCCTCGATAAGTTCTGCTATCAGCTTCATCATATCCTCCTTAGCGCCACGTGTGGTCATTGCGGCTGTACCCAGACGGATACCACTTGTTTGGAATGCTGAGCGAGAATCGAACGGCACCATATTCTTGTTTGCAGTAATGTCGGCTGCTACGAGAGCGTTCTCTGCGACCTTACCTGTCAAATCCGGATACTTAGAGCGCAGGTCTACAAGCATAGAGTGGTTGTCTGTACCGCCACTTACGATGTTGAAACCACGGCCGATAAGTTCGTCTGCAAGCACGGATGCGTTCTTCTTCACCTGTGTAGCGTACTCTTTCCATGATGGTTCAAGGTTCTCGCCGAAGCCCACAGCCTTAGCTGCGATGACGTGCTCAAGCGGACCGCCCTGTGTTCCTGGGAACACGGCAGAGTTAAGCAACATACTCATCATCTTCACCTCGCCCTTCTTTGTAGTGAGTCCCCACGGGTTCTCGAAGTCCTTACCCATGAGAATGATACCTCCACGCGGACCGCGAAGGGTCTTGTGTGTCGTAGAAGTTACAATGTGTGCGTATTTCACTGGGTTGTCAAGCAGTCCGGCAGCGATAAGTCCGGCCGGGTGTGCCATATCAATCATCAGTAATGCGCCCACCTCATCGGCAATCTTACGCATACGCTTGTAATCCCACTCACGGCTGTATGCAGAGCCACCACCTACAATGAGTTTTGGTTTGTGTTCGTGTGCAAGACGCTCCATCTCGTCATAATCCACACGGCCGGTCTCTTTGTCGAGATTGTAACCTATCGGATTATAGAGTATTCCCGATGTGTTAACAGCAGAACCGTGCGACAAGTGGCCGCCATGATCAAGGTTCAGTCCCATGAATGTATCGCCCGGCTTCAGGCAAGCGAGGAACACAGCGGCATTAGCCTGCGCTCCAGAGTGTGGCTGCACGTTAGCAAACTCAGCACCAAAGAGCTTCTTCACACGGTTGCGTGCAAGGTCTTCCACCTGATCAACAACCTGACAGCCGCCATAATAGCGTTTGCCGGGAAGTCCCTCAGCATACTTATTGGTGAGGTATGAACCCATTGCCTGCATTACCTCGTCACTAACGAAATTCTCTGATGCGATAAGCTCCATGCCTTTAAGCTGACGCTGGTGCTCTTTTTCGATGAGGTCGAAAATCTCCTGATCTTTTCTCATTGTTATTATTTGATGATTTTTTGTTTATATACAACCTTATTTTTACCTGTCGAACGCAACACATCAAACTGTGGCTAAGTGATATGGCGCTGGAAAGGGGCATGAATAAAACATTCTCTGCCTAATATCGTAACGCTGTGCAAAATTACGCATTATTTATTTCATTACCAAACAAATAGCCTTTATTTTTTTAAGACAGATTACGCGTTCTTAATGTAGTCGACAATCCATGCACCAACTTCCTTTGTGCCGTATTCCTTGCCACCCTCTACCTGAATTTCGGGAGTGCGTACATTGGCATCGAGACTCGCATCTACGGCCTTGCGGATGAGCGCGCCTTCCTCTTTGAGGTCGAAATATTCGAGCATCATTGCGACAGAAAGAATCTGTGCGAGCGGGTTGGCGAGATTCTTGCCGGCTGCCTGAGGCCATGAGCCATGAACAGGCTCGAACACCGGGGTGCTCTCTCCGGTTGAAGCTGACGGCAGAAGCCCCATAGAACCGCTGATGCAACTGCCTTCGTCTGTGAGGATATCGCCGAAGGTGTTCTCCGTAACCATAACATCAAAGAACTTCGGGTCGGCAATCATGCGCATTGCAGCATTGTCTACAAACATATAATCGGTTGTAACATCGGGATATTCCGGTGCTATCTCTTTTGCGATCTGACGCCACAGACGTGAAGATGCAAGCACGTTGGCCTTGTCCACAACCGTAAGATGATGGCGGCGCTTGCGTGCATACTCATAGCCCACACGCAGGATGCGCTCAATCTCTGGACGAGTGTAATAATTGGTGTCGTATGCCTTGTCGTTGTCCTGATACTTCTCACCGAAGTACATACCGCCGGTAAGCTCGCGGATGCAGATAAAGTCGGCATTTTCTACGAGTTCCTTACGCAGCGGAGACATATGGAGCAGACACTTGAATGTCTGCACCGGACGGATGTTGGCAAACAAACCGAGCTTCTTTCTCATTGCGAGAAGTCCCTGCTCAGGACGTACCTTCGCTGTCGGATTATTGTCGAATTTCGGGTCGCCAACTGCTGCAAAGAGCACAGCGTCTGCATCTTTGCAAGTCTGGAAAGTATCCTCTGGGAACGGGTCGCCAACTTCGTCGATGGCATGGGCGCCACAAAGGGCTTCTTTATATTCTACCTCATGACCGAATTTCTCGGCTACCGCATCCATAACGGCCACGCCTTGCTTCATGATTTCCGGTCCGATGCCGTCACCGGCCAATACTGCTATTTTAAGTTTCATTGTCTTATAATGTTTTTAATTTATGTTTTCTTCTATCATGTTCAGCATCTTGAACGTCGCCTTTATCGCTGCTTCGGTCTGGTCGGCATCGAGGCCGCGCGTTCTCAGCAGTTTATCACCATTGCGCCAGGTGATGATTGTCTGAACGAGGGCGTCGGTGCGACCTCCTGGCGGAATGCTCACCGTGTAATTATCGAGTATCGGAAAGGTGCGATTCAGATATTGCTTGTATATATAACGCAGGGCTTTCACGAAGGCGTCATACTGTCCGTCGCCCGTAGAATCGGCAGCATACTCGCTGCCGTTGATATTTACTTTTATGCTGGCGATTGGTTTCAGACCGTAACTGGTGCTCACCATGTAACTCACGAGCTTCACTTTGTCTTCCGGCGCATCGTGTTTCAGCACGTCAGACACGATATATGGCAGGTCGTCTTGCGTAACAAGCTCTTTCTTATCGCCCAATTCGGTGATGCGCTGCGTTACTCGTTTGGTTTGTTCCACCGTGAGTTCAAGTCCCAACTCCTCAAGGTTTTTCGCGATATTTGCACGTCCCGAGTTCTTTCCGAGGGCATATTCACGTTTACGGCCGAAGCGTTCAGGCATGAGAGCGTTGCAATACAGGTTGTTCTTATTGTCTCCATCGGCGTGTACTCCGGCCACCTGCGTGAAGACATTCTCACCGACGATGGGTTGATTTGGTGCAACAGCTATGCCGCTATAACCTTCAACAACCTTGCTAACATCGTTTAGCCTGCCTTCATTGATGTTTGTCTTCGCCTCGAAATGGTCTTTCAAGATTACCTGCACACTTGCCAAAGGTGCGTTTCCGCATCGTTCGCCGAGTCCGTTCACTGTTACGTGCAGCCCTTTCGCGCCACTGAATACGGCAGCGAGTGAGTTGCTCACCGCCATATCGTAGTCGTTATGTGCGTGGAAATCGAAGTGAGTGTCGGGATAACGCTTCACCATCTTGCGGAAATATTCCATCGCCTGAAGCGGATTCATTATACCCAGCGTATCGGGAAGCATGAAGCGCTTGATGTTCTTGCCCACAAGTGCGTCCATAAGCTGATAGACATAATCGGGCGAATCCTTCATTCCGCTGCTCCAATCCTCAAGATAAAGGTTCACGTCGAAGCCACATTCGTCAGCGTATGCCAACACGTTCAGGATGTCATGGATATGCTCATCAGGGGATTTATGCAACTGTTGGGTACAGTGTTTCAGCGAACCTTTAGCCAACAGATTAATCACATGACCGCCACAACTTTTTATCCAGTCTATGGAAAGATGGCCGTCTACGAAGCCAAGCACCTCCACCCTATCGGCCATTCCGTGTGCCTGCGCATAGCGGCATATCATGCTTACCGCATCTTTCTCTCCTTCGGAAACACGGGCAGAAGCCACTTCTATTCTATCTATGTTAAGATCTTTCAGAAGCATTCTGGCTATCATGAGTTTCTCATGCGGCAGAAAGCTGACGCCATTGGTCTGCTCTCCGTCGCGCAGAGTGCTGTCCATGATTTCTACAAAAGGAGGAAGGCGCTTGTAGTCGTGGCCTATTTGTTCTCCTTTTCCCATCCTTCTATCTTGTCCTTATTCTGTATCAGATAGTCAATATCGTCAAGTCCGTTCATCAGACAGTGCTTCTTGTAACCGTTTATCTCGAAATGCTCGTTTCGTCCGGTTGCCATATTCGTCACAGTCTGGTTCGGAAGGTCTACAACGACTTCTGTCTTAGGGTCTGCCTCAATGCTGGCGAAAAGTTCCTGAAGGAATCCTTCGGTTACGACAACGGGCAGAACAAAATTGTTCAGTTCGTTGTTCTTGTGTATATCTGCAAAGAATGAACTGATAACGACACGGAAACCGTAGCCTGCGATAGCCCACGCGGCGTGCTCTCTTGATGAACCAGAGCCGAAGTTCTTGCCCGCAACGAGTACAACTCCGCCATATCGTGGGTCGTTAAGCAC
Source organism: uncultured Prevotella sp. (assembly GCA_900547005.1). Classification (GTDB taxonomy): domain Bacteria; phylum Bacteroidota; class Bacteroidia; order Bacteroidales; family Bacteroidaceae; genus Prevotella. The sequence goes on along the minus strand of URER01000064.1, from coordinate 243 downwards.
GAAATCTTCTTTCAGCGAGCCGTCTTTGTTATATCGCCAGTCGCGGAACAAATTGTCGCCGAAGCCTTCTTTGTCTGTTGCCTTAAGGAAACGGGCGGGTATTATCTGGTCAGTGTCCACGTTTTCCAAAGGAAGTGGAACACAGGTTGACTTTATTATATTGAATTTCTGTTTCATTTTGATACTTTTTGTGGATTACATCAATGTACGCGGGTCGGTGATTTCGCCGGTAACGGCAGGGGG
>URER01000063.1 GCA_900547005.1 uncultured Prevotella sp. | reverse complement strand
ACGACAAGCCCATTGGCAGAATTAAGTATGCACTAAATTAATTCCGCCAACAGGTAAGAGTTACTATTTTTACAAAGACTAATCCATAGATCTGTATCTTTTTGACAGAAAGAGATTGGAAAGAAATCGCTAATTAAGCGATTAGCGATTAGCAGAACAATTCTTCATTCAAAACATTCTTCATTCTTCATTTTTTTGTACTTTTGCAATCAAAATAAAAGATTGAGATATGGGATACAAGTTAATTTCATTTATTTTTACAGTACTTACCGGTTGTATACTGGCAGGATGCGGTAACAAGAAAGTAAATAATATGCTTGCTCATGCAGACAGTCTGATAAGCAAGGAACAAGACGACTCTGCCATGGCGGTACTGGAAAAAATGGGAGAAAAAGGGTTGATAGATGAGGGTGATATAGCTTACTACAACCTACTAATGACGCAGGTGCGCTACAGGCTATATCTTCCACCGCTGCCAGACTCTACAATGATGGACAAAAGCATTGAGTATTTCAAGAAAAATGGCAAAGACAAGGAACTCCTCGCACGTTCCTATTATTATAAAGGTGTGACTGACGAAGAAAGAGGAAACGTAAAATCGGCAATCTTAAACCTAAAAATCGCAGAGAATACAGCAAAAGGCATTGAGAATATAGAACTAAGAAATAAGATATTAGGAAGTCTTGCTTTTATAAATTATAGAAACGATGAATTCCTACTATCATTGGAATACGGCAAGAAATATCTACAACTTTCAAAAAATATAAAAAACAATACAAGTATTGCATACGCTTTAGATGTGATAGCGTTAGCCTATAACGGTTTAGGAAAAGAAGATAGTGCGGATTATTATATGTCGCAGGTAATCCCATATTTAAAAAATATAAAGGAAATCAAACGAGCCGCATTGCTAAACAACATATACACAAACTGTAACCGCCTTGAAAATGATAAAGCCATTGAATATCTCAAAGAGTCATACAACATAGACTCAAGTTCTGTTGCCTGCTCTAATCTTGCCCGCTATTACTACAAAATGGGAATGATAGAAGAATCAGACAAGATGTGGGATAAAGCAATGCAGGAAACGGATCTAAACTTATTAATAAAATATACGAGAGGACTGATAAAGCAAAGAGAAAACGAAGGGCGTTACAAAGATGTCGGAGAATTGTCTAAAAGGCTCCTTGTGCTTAGCGACAGCCTTAAACACAAGCAGCAGGAGGAAAAGATAAAAGAACTTCAGACCAAATACGACAACCGCATAGCACAAGAGAAGTTAGCCGACCTCATAAGGTTAGCTGTATGTCTGGCGATTATTGCATTGCTTGCCGTGGCTTTAGTGGCTATATATAATAAGGTGAAAGCTGGAAAGGCAAAAGCACAACTCGCTATAGACAGGATGCAAATGCAGGCTCTGGAAGCTAAAATCAAAGAATTTGAAAAAGAACAAGAAGAAAGAAGAGAAAAAGGAAATAATGAAGATAAAGAAAAGGACAGGATTATCGAGGATATGAAAAGGGCATTGGAGAAGCTAAAGGAGAAAAATGCCTTAACCCTGTCAAGGGGAAGGGAACTGTATGAACACATAAAAGGCGGAGGCAAAACCTCGAAATGGAGTAATGATGACTTTGTTGCCTATATTGATTATTACTGGTCTGTGGATATAGCTATTATAAGCAAGATTCAGACAACATACAGCGGTCTTTCACCAAGATATCTGTTCGTCTGTCTACTGTTGCATCAGAATTTGAATGAAGATGACATTATGCGCATCATGGGAATAAGCCCAAGCACTGTCAGATCCATAAAATCAAGAATACGCAAACACTCGGTTTAGCCGGCCACAGAAAGCTATAAGTAAGTCACAAAATTAAAACAAAATCTTGTAATCGGATTACCGAGGCCTTGTAATGCGATTACCGAGGCCTTGTAACGACATTACAAAACTGTTGTAACAAAATAAAGTGGCGCATTCTGAAACCAGAATACACCACTTAACAATTTATAGAAACGTAAATATTATTTCAAGACGACTGGTATCTTAGTCAAATCCTTAGCATTGCTCGAAGTGCCTACCTGCAATTCGTACTTTCCGGGCATAACACGCATGGTGTTTGTCGAGGCATCCCAGCACTCAAAAGACTCACGGGGGAAGGCTATCTCAGCCGTCTTGCACTCGCCTGACTTCAACTCCATGCGCGCAAAACCGCGAAGTGTTCGCTGCGGCCCTTCCTTGTCGGCGGGATTACGCAGATAGATCTGCACTATCTCCACGCCCTCGCGATTGCCTGTATTCTTCACTTCCACCCTCACCTTTCCGCCGGAATACTCGGGTTTTCCGAGCTTGAAAGTGGTGTAACTCAGTCCGTAGCCAAACGGATAAAGCGGTTTGCCTGTGAAATAGCGGTATGTGCGTCCCTTCATGTTATAGTCGTCGAAAGGAGGCAACTGACTGTCATCCTTATAAAAAGTTATCGGCAGCTTTCCACCGGGATTATAATCGCCAAACAAGACATCGGCTACGGCGTGTCCTCCCTGCTCTCCCGGATACCATGCCTGAAGGATTGCGTCGCACGTTGAGGTCTCCGGAGTAAGCGCAACGGCACTGCCACTACAGTTGACAAAGACTATTTTCTTGCCCGCTTCGTGCAGAGCTTTCAGTATATCGCGCTGAACCTGAGGCAGTTCTATGCTCGTGCGGTCGCCGTTGTCAAAGCCGGAGGCAACAACTTTAGCCTGTTCTTTTTCGAGATTAGGCGATATTCCGCCCACAAAGATTATGGTTTCCGCATCCTTCGCTGCGTTTAAGACATCCGAAATTGTATTGGTTTTCTCGCCTGTAACAGTCAGTTGCAGCGTCGTACTGCCGTCAGCGGTCTCCGTACTCTTACCAGCACGCGTCTCCCTGACCGTCATATCGGTTATGTCGCAGGCCTGATCGTATGCCACTTCTCCTATTTTATGCCTTATACCTTCGAGCACCGTCACGCTATGCAAGGGTTTTCCGAAGTATATTCCCCACAGCATCGTAGAGTCGGCAGCATTCGGTCCCATCACCATAATGCCACGAGCGTCCTTCTTCAATGGGAGTATATTGTTCTTGTTCTGCAACAGCACCATCTGTTCACGTGCCATACGCAAAGCCAAATCCCGATGTTCACGGCACGCGACGACGCTCTCGGGAATCTTTGTCCACTCTACAAGCGAGTCGGGATCGAAGTCGCCAAGTTCAAAACGAGCCTCAAGCAGTCGCTTAACGCTCACATCTACCTGCTCCTCGGTTATCTTTCCTGCCTTTACGGCATCGGGCAACAGTTTGTATTCATAACCGCATTCAACGTCCGTTCCACTGAGAACTGCCTTTGCCGAGGCTGCGGCGGCATCGCGGGACACACCATGCCGACCCGGTTTCCAGAAGTCGGCGATAGCTCCGCAGTCGCTTACGACAAGGCCGTTGAAGCCCCATTCGTCACGAAGTATATGCTGCAACAGACGCGTGCTTCCGCAACACGGCTCGCCCTCAAAGCGCTGATAGGCGCACATGACTTCCTTTACACCGCCCTTCTGCACCAAGTCTTTGAATGCAGGCAAGTAGGTTTCCCACAAATCGCGTGGCGAAAGGTCCTCTATATTGAAATGATGGCGTGTCTTTTCCGGTCCGCTATGCACGGCAAAGTGCTTGGCACAAGCGTATAGCTTGGCATATTTGCTGTCTGTCGGACCTTGCAATCCTCGCACGACGGCAAGTCCCATACGTGAATTCATGTATGGGTCTTCGCCGTAGGTCTCTTGCCCTCTGCCCCAGCGCGGGTCGCGGAAGATATTAATGTTAGGTGTCCAAAACGATAAACCCTGATATTTACCTACCTTTCCGGTCTTACGTTGCACGGTGTTCTTGACACGTGCCTCGTCACTTATGGCTGTGTAGATTTGCTCTAACAACACGTCATCGAACGAGGCTGCCATTCCGATGCACGACGGAAAGAGCGTAGCGTAGCCGTTGCGCCCCACTCCATGCAAGGCTTCGCTCCACCAGGCAAACTCAGGAATGCCCAAACGGGGAACGGCTTTAGAACGGTCGAGCATCACCTGTGCCTTTTCTTCTATTGTCATTCGGCTGCAAAGGTCGGCTGCCCGTTCCTTCGGACTGAGATTGGGAATCTGATATGGAAGTTGCTGTGCGCCGGCTTTACATACTCCCAGCGCAAGCAACGATAATATAACTAAATGCTTTTTCATAGCTTTAAAATAAATAACCTAAGCACAAATTCTTAATAAAGACACGGCGAATCGGTTTATTTCACAATAAATTTCTTTCCATTACGGATATAAATGCCTTTTGTAGGATTAGCGATTTCTATCCCTTGCAGATTATAAATCTTACCGTTTCCCTCACGTTTGTTTGCTATTACGTCAACGATTCCCGTCGTTTGTTTTGTTCCTTGCAACGTTATAGCAAAACAACTTTGGTCGTCTCCTTTCGGCGTAAATGATATATTACCGGTTACGGGGGGATCAAAGGTAATCGTATGGGATGTTGATGTACCGGAATGAGTAAAGACATATTCCGTTGAACCATATTCCGTGCCATTCACTTCCGATAAATATGTTGTCGAAGTCTCAGCGGTGCTATTACAATATCCTGTAAATGTAACACTCTTGACAGACACGTTTTCGGGAATATTGATATAGAATTTATAGTTACGCGAGAACTTCATCGTTCCGTTACTACCCTTCGCATATCCTCTATCGCCTTTTTCTGAAGTGATAGTACAGCCATTATTAAATGTCCAAATCGTAGCATTGTCTTCACAAGTCTTTGTCTCGGAACTCAAAGTATAAGAAACGTCAGAGCTTTCAGAGCCTCCTGGCTCATAGATTTCGCCGTTTTCCAACATCTGTCCATCGGCATTGCCACCTTCAACAATCTCAGAAACAAGACAGTTCATATAAATCTCAAGGTTGGTATAACCGCCTTCACCTATGCTGTTTCCATCCGAAGCGTCATTTGGATTAAGGCCGTGAGCAGTCTCCCAAGCGTCTGGCATACCGTCTTGATCTGTATCTACAGGTGCGGCTGTGCTGTTCAAAGTGGGCCATCCCTTTGAGCCGTCGCTATAAGTAACATCGTTCTGCGAATTGATGATACCGCCGGTATTTCCCGAACCGGTAAATGTTGCAGTGCCGGTGCGCGCATCATTAACCATAATCTCATCGAGAGCATCGCGCTTTAGAGAAGCTCCGGCGTATGCCAACACCTTTTCAAAAGCCTTAGATGCCGAATGTGTGGTGACGGCAGTATATGTTATCGGAGCTGAGAGCTTCACTTTGTCATCTCCCGGATATGTTCCGTCGTTACCCTTCTTATCAATTTGCGCCGACACGCCATCGGTGAATTCATTCATAGATGGATAGCTCGGATTGTAATTACCATCTACATAGAATGTGCCCCACTTATGCAACATCGGCTTCCAACCATTCCACTTAACGTTAACAGTGTTACCATCAACGTTAATAGTATTGTTAACCATATCTATCTCATACTTGTCTGAACCACAAGTAACATAATATTTTCCACCGGAATATGAACCTGAAATATTTTTGTCTGTCAAACTTGTAGACTTAACAGCATTATAAGCTGTAGCAATCTCACTCTTATTACCAAGACAATAGTCTACGGTTCTTATTCCCGGAGCCGCTATTCGCTTCTGGATAGCAGTAGTTCTCTTGAGAGTCGTAGGTCCCGGCTTATAATAATTGTTCACAATATTCACATTCATGCCTTCTCCACCGTAACAGCCGTTGCCTCCCCAGTTGTAGAATACATTGTTTCGCAAATCCATCCGTTCATCTTCCTGAGTTGTATCACGCGGACCAAGACGCGGAACCCGCGAGTCATGATGCGCCAACAGGTTGTGATGATAAGACGCCCCGCTACCGCCCCAGTTTCCGCCATATCCGTGTGCGCCTTTGGCGTGTCCGGAATTCTTCAAACTTTGCGTAACCATACACCACTGAACGGTAAGGTTCTTGCTGCCATAAACGGAAAGACATTCATCAATACTCCAACTAACGGAACAGTGGTCTATTATTATATTACTGCGCTCCATGCCTCCAAGACCGTCTCCTTCATGGTTTGCCACATTCTCATTGCCAAGACGGAAACGCAAGAAGCGTATTATAACATTGTCAGCACTGATGACAAAGGGATAACCGGCAATACAAATTCCATCGCCGGGAGCTGTTTGGCCGGCTATCGTTACGTCTCCTTTATTTAATTTAAGTTCGCGTTTAAGTTGAACAGTACCGGAAACATCAAAAACAATAGTACGTTTACCAGTCCGTTCACAGGCCCATCGGAATGTTCCTGTAGAGCCGTCATCGGTAAGTTTGGTTACATGATAAACAGCTCCGCCACGTCCGCCGGTTGTATAACGTCCGAAACCTTCCGCACCGGGGAATGCCGGAAGTTGGGCATAAAGCGTCGTTGGAACACTCAAAAGAGACACCAAAGCTAATGAAAGCCATGCCAAAAATCTTAAATTAGTTCTTTTCATATTAATTAGTTTGTTTATTATTAGTATCTGACTGATTTTTATTCCTCGTGGCCTATCTTATTTATTATAGTAGATTAGCTTACACAAAGATAGCCTATCTTATGCAAAGATAGTGCAAACGAGTGAAAAAAGAACTTGTTCTTAGTTTTCCGAATGCAGCCTATCTTATGCAAAGATAGTGCAAACGAGTGAAAAGAAGA
>URER01000062.1 GCA_900547005.1 uncultured Prevotella sp. | reverse complement strand
TAAATTCGCAACCCACGGGGTACTGCATCCATGAGTTTGCCACCAATATCCACCAGGCCGAAAGCGTGGCCCCGATGCCGGTAAGCCATGTGGATGAGAGGTGGAAACCGCGGCTGACTTTATCCCATCCAAAGAACATCACAGCCACGAAGGTGGACTCCATGAAGAAGGCTACGATGCCCTCGATGGCGAGCGGTGCGCCGAAGATATCGCCTACGAACCACGAATAATTGCTCCAGTTGGTTCCGAACTCGAACTCAAGGATAATTCCCGTCGCCACACCCATGGCGAAATTGATTCCGAAGAGCTTCTGCCAAAAACGTGCGGTGGACTTCCAGAAAGGTTTACCCGTTCGGTAATAACAGGTTTCCATAATTCCCATAATCAGTGCCAATCCCAAAGTGAGCGGCACGAAGAGCCAGTGATAGATTGCGGTAAGTGCGAATTGCGCCCTCGCCCAGTCTATCGCTCCTGCGTCAATGTTCAATAAAATGTTTGTCATAGATTTATATAAGTATTAATATTATATTTATGTCGGATAATATTATAATAAGGTAGGAAATGTTGGAATAGTATTGTTATTCCGTGAGTTGCCGTGCGACGTATTCTGATTCGTGCCCTTTCCCGGCGTGTTCCTTCAGATAATTGGGAAAGAAAAAGATTTTCAGGACGGCAAATATGATGAATAACTTGATGAAGATAATCAGCCAAAGGGTTCTGCCGATGGTCATATTGCGAAAGCCATCGGCATATAATCTGTATGTCTGCCACAGGAAATGCTTTGTGGCTTTTATAATTTGGCTCATAGTTTCTTCGTTTTAACAAACATAACTACCAACAATAAAAGCGCAAACAGCCCAAAGGCTATTCACGCTTTTCAAATATTTGTTCTATTTTTTGCTCACGATGGCACACTCTCACCTCTATGCCGTATTTCCTGTTCAGGTGTTCGGCAAGGTGTTGAGCACTATAAACGCTGCGATGTTGGCCACCGGTGCAGCCGAAAGAAAACATCAAATCGGTGAAACCGCGCTGTATGTAACGCTCGGTATGCTTGTCTGCCAACTTATACACGCTTTCGAGGAAGGTCAGAATCTCACCATCGTCTTCCAAGAAACGTATCACCGGCTCATCCAATCCTGTCAGTTTCTTGTATGGTTCATACCTTCCCGGGTTGTGGGTGCTGCGGCAATCAAACACATAACCGCCGCCATTGCCGCTCGTATCCTCTGGAATGCCTTTGCGATATGAGAAGCTGAACACGCGAACGATAAGCGGACCTTTGCCGTCATACTTCGAGAATGTGGCGGGGCCGTCCAGCGGATGGGCTTTATAAATCTTGCTGTCGGTAGTCTTATATCCGTCGGTGCGACTCACGACAGGCTCTTCAACCTTCGCAAACTGTGGCAACTCGGTGAGCCTACGCAGCATATCCATCATATAAGGATAAGGGAAGATGTCTTTCAGCTCCAGCAACTCGCGCAGGTTTTGTATTGCAGGCGGAATACTGTCAAGGAAGTGTTTCTTGCGTTCGAAATAGCCACGGAACCCGTATGCACCCAATACTTGCAGGGTGCGGAAAAGTACAAACAGACTCAATCGGTTCACGAAATGACGTTTCGAGGGCACTTCTGTGTATGTTTTCAATGACTCATAATACTCATACACCAGTTCCCGACGCAATTTATTGGAGTATCGGGCCGATGCCTGCCACAAGAATGAGGCGAGGTCATAATACATCGGACCTTTTCTACCGCCCTGAAAATCAATAAAATAGGGATTTCCATGCTCGTCTAACATGACATTACGCGCCTGAAAATCACGATACAAGAAACAGTTTTCCTGCTCAGCGGTAAGATCTTTGGCAAAAAGTCGAAAGTTGGCTTCAAGTTTAAGCTCATGGAAATCGAGGTCCGTGGCTTTCAAAAAACAATACTTGAAGTAATTAAGATCGAAGAGTACGCTATCCGTATCAAACTCAGGCTGAGGATAACAATTATTCCAATCAAGTCCGCGCGCACCTCTTATCTGTATGTCAGGCAACGCACGCACGGTCTTAACCAGAAGTTCTTTCTCGCTCTTATTATAACGTCCGCCCGCATCGCGTCCACCTTTTATCGCGTCAAACAACGAAGTATGCCCCAAATCGGTCTGCAAATAGCGCAATTCGTCATCATCCACTGCGACAACTTCGGGTACAGGCAATTTCCTCTTTGCGAAATGATTGGCGAGATATATGAACGCATGATTCTCGTCACGGCTTGTCCCAATGACTCCCACCACGCTTTCTCCATCAGCATTCCGCAATCTATAATATTCCCGATTGCTTCCCGCTCCCGGCAATTTCTCAACAGTAGCAGGCTCATTACCGCTCCATTTATTATATAATGCTATCAGTTTCTGCATATCTCGGTCTACTCTTGGCGATTCCTTTCTCTACGTTTCTTATCGTCATACTCCTTCAAGAAGTTGTCAACGACAAACAACAACAATATTATTCCAAGCGTCATCCAAAACGATTGAGTCAGATGATATATTCCAAATATCACAACAAAGAACAGCAAAAATCGCTTCCAGTTTATTTGTATCTTCTGTTTCATGTTGCAAACTTAATGATTTTTTTTGAGAAACAGACTATAATGGAGGAGAAAAACAAATAGGTATAAAACAAAAAAAATCAGCTGTCTCACGACAACCGATTTTCAAAAAACAAACTACTTAAAAACTAATCTACTAAAACAAATCAAAAAAATATCTTCTATGGTGCATCGCACCTAACTTTCTTATCTCTATTGCAAAGATAGATACTTTATTGTATATCAGCAAGAAAAGGCGAAAAAAAGATGTTTTTTTTATCATTTTTTCAAATAAAAAGGGACGAGTTTGAAGCTCGTCCCCTTTTTTGTTACATTGAGTTTACAAAACAAATCGTATTTTACATCATGCCACCCATTCCCGGGTTGCCCATCGGCATAGCCGGTTTCTCTTCCGGTTTGTCAACGATAAGACACTCTGTCGTGAGGAACATTCCTGCGATAGACGCTGCATTCTCCAAAGCCACGCGAGCCACCTTAGCCGGGTCGATAACACCAGCCTTGCGCATATCCTCGTATGTATCAGTGCGTGCGTTGTAGCCGAAGTCGCCTTCGCCCTCACGTACCTTCTGAACGACTACGGCACCTTCGCCTCCTGCGTTTGTAACAATCTGACGGAGAGGCTCTTCGATAGCGCGCTCTACGATATTGATACCAGTCTGTTCGTCTGCGTTATCACCCTTGAGTCCTTGCAAAGCAGAAAGTGCGCGGATATATGTTGTACCACCTCCGGCAACAACACCTTCCTCGATAGCGGCGCGTGTAGCGCAAAGAGCATCGTCTACGCGGTCTTTCTTCTCTTTCATCTCGACCTCGCTGTTTGCACCGACATAGAGAACGGCTACTCCACCAGCGAGTTTTGCAAGGCGCTCCTGCAATTTATCCTTGTCATAAGAGCTTGTCGTGTTGGCAATCTCGCTCTTAATCTGTGCCACGCGGTCAGCTATAGCCTGCTTCTCACCAGCTCCATTAACGATGGTCGTGTTGTCCTTAGACACAGTCACCTTATCACAAGTACCGAGCATATCGAGAGTTGCCTTGTCAAGAGACAAGCCCTTCTCCTCGCTTATTACGATACCGCCTGTAAGAACAGCGATGTCTTCGAGCATGGCTTTGCGACGGTCGCCGAATCCGGGAGCCTTAACAGCACAGATTTTCAAGCCACCGCGCAGACGGTTCACTACGAGTGTTGTCAAAGCCTCCGAGTCTACATCCTCTGCGATAACGAGCAACGGACGTCCGCTCTCGGCAGCAGGCTGAAGAATTGGCAGGAAATCCTTGATATTTGAAATCTTCTTGTCGTAGATAAGAATGTAAGGGTTCTCCATTACGCACTCCATCTTGTCAGCATCAGTAACAAAATAGCTTGACAGATAGCCACGGTCGAACTGCATACCCTCGACAACACCGATGTGAGTGTCGCGGCTCTTGCTCTCCTCGATGGTGATAACGCCATCCTTAGAGACCTTGCGCATAGCGTCAGCGAGCAACTCACCGATTTCCTTATCATTGTTTGCTGAAACGGTAGCAACCTGCTCAATCTTGTCATAGTTGTCATCTACCTTCTCCGCATTGTTCTTGATATACTCTACAACAGCACCTACAGCCTTGTCGATACCGCGTTTCAAGTCCATTGGATTAGCTCCAGCGGTAACGTTCTTCAATCCTTCTGTAACGATAGCCTGTGTCAGGATTGTTGCAGTTGTTGTTCCGTCACCGGCATCGTCACCGGTCTTTGAAGCCACGCTCTTAACAAGCTGTGCTCCGGTGTTCTCGAAATGGTCTTCGAGTTCAATTTCCTTAGCTACAGTAACGCCGTCCTTAGTAATCTGAGGAGCACCGAATTTCTTTTCAATTACAACGTTACGGCCTTTAGGACCGAGTGTAACCTTCACTGCATTAGCCAACTGATCCACACCTTTCTTCAGAAGGTCGCGGGCATCCATATTGAATTTTATATCTTTTGCCATGATTATTTATCCTTATTACTTATTAAATTTCAACCTTGTTTTTACCCTATCACCGCAAGGACATCGCTCTGACGCATGATGAGATACTTCTCTCCTTCAAATTCAAGCTCTGTTCCGCTATACTTTCCGTATAGAACTTCATCACCGGCCTTAAGCACCATCTCCTCGTCTTTGGTGCCATTACCTGTTGCAACGACCTTACCATGCAAAGGCTTTTCCTTTGCTGTGTCGGGAATAATGATTCCTCCTACTTTTTCTTCAGCCGGTGCTGGAATGATAAGCACGCGGTCTGCCAATGGTTTAATGTTCATAATTCTTTTGTTTTATATTTTATATACCTTATTATTGTATTTATCTGGTCTGCCATCCATATTGCGAAAAGTGTGCCAAAAAGAAAAATACTGCCATAAATGTCATATATATGACATATCTGACAGTATTTTTTCACGAATAAAAGCCGTTTAAAAGACGCAGGAAAAGAGAGACGCGCAATTTACTACTAAAGAAATTTTGTTACTCAAAAGACAACTTTCTCAGTCGCGACCGCAACTGCTCAGCCTCACTCTTGCGTATGGATAGCGTTATGGAACAAGTATTATCAAAAGTCTGACTGACGATAGCCGGATTCATTTCTTTAACGATACGCATCACATCGTTCATCATCGGATATGTGAAATCGTATGTTATCCGCTCCTCCACCTGGCGCATTTCCACCTCAGCCACTGCTATTGCCTCGGCCGCTGCAGTGCGATAAGCGACAATAAGTCCGCCGGTTCCCAGATTCACACCGCCATAATAGCGCACAACGACAACAAGAATATCGGTCAGTTCGTTGCTGTTTATCTGTCCCAGAATTGGTTTACCTGCTGTACTACTCGGCTCTCCGTCGTCGTTGGCACGAAACTCCGTGCGCCCGGCACCGAGCATATAGGCGTAGCAAACATGGCGTGCATCGTAATATTTCTTGCGATATGAGGCCACGATATCCTTAACCTCATCAACCGAAGTTACGTGATGAGCAAAAGCGAGGAACTTGCTCCGTTTCTCGGTGTAGTATCCCTCGCTTACCTTTTCTGTGATGGTCTTATATTCGTCTATAACCATTAATGCCCTGATTTTATTTCAAATCGTGGATTATCAGACCCGAACGCAGTTTTGGCTCAAACCAAGTGGCCTTCGGAGGCATGATATTTCCGCTGTCAGCAATGTCCATAATCTGCTGCATAGACACTGGATAAAGGGCCAATGCCATACGCATCTCGCCGTTATCCACACGACGTTTCAGCTCCGAAAGGCCACGCAAGCCGCCGACAAAGTCGATACGTTTGTCGGAACGCAGGTCCTTTATGCCGAGAATTTCATCAAGGATGAGACGTGAAGAGATGTCAACATCGAGCACACCGATTGGGTCTTCATTATTATATGTACCCTCTTTTGCCACGAGGCTATACCAATGTCCGTCCAAATAGAGTGAGAACTCATGCAACATAGCCGGTTTGTATTCTTCAGTGCCCTTGTCTTCCACTGTGAAATTCTTGCTCAGAGCCTCAAGGAACTGCTCCGATGTGAGTCCGTTCAGGTCTTTCACCACGCGGTTGTAGTCGAGGATGGTGAGCTGCGACGCCTGGAAACACACTGCCATGAAATAGTTATACTCCTCGTCACCCTTATGGTTAGGATTCTGTTTTTGCTTCTCCGCACCCACAAGAGCTGCCGCCGCGCTACGGTGATGGCCGTCTGCGATATAGAGCGAAGGCATTTTGGCGAACTCGTCCGTTATTGTCTTGATGTCATTATCGTCGGCGACAACCCACAACTGATGGCGGAATCCGTCGATAGGAGCAATAAAATCATACTCCGGAGCGGTAGCAGCATAGCGCATGATAAGTGTGTTGAGCACGTCATTATCGGGATAAGCGAAGAACACCGGCTCTATGTTTGCGTTATTCACACGCACGTGCTTCATACGGTCCTCTTCCTTATCGCGTCGTGTCAACTCATGTTTCTTTATCACACCTGTCATATAATCGTTTACGTATGCGCCAACCACAAGTCCGTATTGCGTTTTTCCATTCATAGTCTGTGCATAGATATAATACTGCTCCTTGTCATCTTCCACGAGCCAGCCGTTATCACGGAACTTCCTGAAGTTCTCCGCAGCCTTCTCATACACTCTCGCATCATACTCACTTGTGCCTTGCGGGAAGTCAATCTCCGGCTTGATGATATGATAAAGACTCATCTCATTATCACCAGCTTCCTGTCGTGCCTCTTCTGAATCAAGCACATCATAAGGACGGCTTTCCACTTTCTCCACCAAATCTTTCGGCGGACGAATTCCTTTGAACGGTTTTATTACTGCCATATTCTTAAATATTGTATTTTGTTTATATTCTTTTTCATAGCATACACAATGCAAAGATAGTGCAAGTCGAATGCAATAGAGCTTGCTCTAAATTGCTGAGACG
>URER01000061.1 GCA_900547005.1 uncultured Prevotella sp. | reverse complement strand
TGCTAATCTCTTGATAAGAGATATTGTTTATTTCGCAAAGACACACATTCCGTGTTCAATTCTCATTTATAATGACATATGAAAGACATTTTGTGAGTACTGATTACACCCATTTTGAAGTCCGTTCTGTATCTTGTTGATAATCAATGGGCTGCAAGTGGCTTAAAATTTTGCGAAAATTTGTTGCAAAAGGGCCACTTTTAGAAGAGATTTACGCGAAAATTTATTGCGAAAGTAATGTGACGGCATTTCCGTCATATAATAAATGCGTAATTATATGGCCGTTGTCTGATGGCGAAAGTAATGTGGTTGCAGTTTGGTGCTTACGGTATTGATTTAGTACATGGCCTTTGTACTTTTTCTACAAACGTCTTGTACTTTTACTACAAAGGCCTTGTACAAACTGTACAAAGGCTCTGTACTAAAAGTACAAAGGCTCTGTACTGTCTTGTACTCGTAGCAGATGAATTATTATAGAGGGGGAGAAATGGGTTATTCTTCCTTAAACAGCCACTTCTATGCAGGCATTATGTTGATTGTTTTTCCGTCTTTGACAAGTTCACCTTCCTCGTCATTGGTTATAATGAGCAAGTTGTCGCAAGCGGTTACGGCGGCCGCTTCGAGCAGACCTTTTATCTCTCGCTCGCGTGTTTCATCATCGGCCATGCTCCATGTTACTTGTATCAGTTGCATGATATTTTCCTCGCGTTGCATGACAAAATCACATTCGCAGTTGCCCTGATAGTAGGATATTTTGTCAAACGGGTGCCTGTTACGGTTCAATAGCATGAAAACCGTGTTCTCAAGGTTCTTGCCGTTATCGTTGCTTTGCGGCATGAGTACAGCACCACGCAGTCCGTTGTCGATGCAGTAGTATTTGTCGAGCGACTTCTGCTCCTTTATTAGTGAGCGGTCGTATAGGAAATCTTTCCTGAAAAAACGGAAACTTTTCTAAAATCTTTCCTTTTTTAGAGGAAAGGTAAGGCGGGGGAGGATGTCGAAGCAATAGAATTGGTATAAAAAAGTGTTGGCACACCACGCTGTTGCGGATGTGCCAACACTTTTTTATATATGTACTCTCAATATCTGAGGTTTATAATATTAAGATAATTTACGCCTCTGCGGCTGCGTTCTCCTGCGCTTTGTAGAACTCGATGTCCTCTGCACGGAAGTTCATAATGAAGTTGTGGTGAGCGTTTACCTCAGCCTCGGCGTGGCGTACATATACGTTTGCGCTCTTGGTGAACAGCTCCGGCGCACGGGTTGCGTCGTCGAGGATGAGCAGCGACATGATAACATCGGCTGTCATCTCGTACAAACGACGTGCAAGGAAGTCCTGAACGCACTGGTTGTTGGCGTCCTTGACCTTCGCAACAGCTTCTTCGAGCTTCTCAACGAGGGCTGCGGTGCGCTCTTTCAGGCCTTGAAGCTCAGGAGCAACGGCGTTGTCGAGCATCTCCTTAATGATAGAGAGATATGTGCCGTTGGTGATATAACGGATGGCTGCAACCACCTGAAGCTGTGTCGTACCCTCGTAAATAGAGAAGATACGTGCGTCGCGATACAGACGCTGGCACTTGTACTCCATGATGAAGCCCGAACCTCCGTGTACCGAAATTGCATCGTAAGCGTTCTGGTTGGCATATTCTGAGTTCATACCCTTTGCCAACGGCGTGAACGCATCGGCCAGGCGGGTGTATTTCTTCAGTTCCTGACGCTCCTCGGGTGTCAGTTTGCGGTCGCGTGCGATGTCTTCCAAACACTTGTAGATGTCGACATAGCGTGCTGTCTGATAGAGTAGGGAACGACCTGCGTCCAGTTTCGCTTTCATGCGGGAGAGCATATCATACACAGCAGGGAAGTTTATAATCTTCTCACCGAACTGCGCACGCTCCTTAGCGTAAGCCAAAGCCTCGTTGTAAGCCTCCTGCTCAACGCCCACCGACTGTGCGGCGATGCCGAGACGCGCACCGTTCATCAGTGCCATTACGTATTTGATAAGTCCCAAACGGGTGCTTCCGCAAAGCTCAGCCTTAGCGTTCTTGTAAGTAAGCTCGCAGGTTGGTGAGCCGTGAATACCGAGTTTGTGCTCAATATGACGCACGTCAACGCCTCCATCGCGCTTGTCGTAGATGAACATAGACAGTCCGCGGCCGTCGTGTGTGCCCTCTTCAGAGCGTGCCAGCACAAGGTGGATGTCAGAATCGCCGTTGGTGATGAAACGCTTCACGCCGTTCAGTCTCCAGCAATCGTTCTCCTTGTCGTATGTAGCCTTGAGCATTACGCGCTGAAGGTCAGAACCAGCGTCCGGTTCGGTAAGGTCCATAGACATGGTCTCGCCTGCGCAGATGCGCGGGATGTACTTTTTGCGCTGCTCTTCTGAGCCGAATTCATACAGCGTATCGATGCAACTCTGCAGGCTCCATACGTTTTGGAAGCCCGCATCGGCAGCCGCGATAAGCTCGCTGAGCATAGAGAACGTGGTGTTCGGAAGGTTCAGACCGCCGTAGCGACGAGGCATTGAAATGCCCCAAAGTCCAGCTTTACGAGTAACGTCAAGGTTCTCGTAAGTCTTCGATGCGTAAATCATGCGTCCGTTCTCAAGGTGCGGACCTTCAAGGTCAACGTCTTCAGAGTTAGGAGCCAGCACGTTAGCAGCGATGTCGCCTGTTATTTCCAGTATCTGTTTGTAATTCTCTATCGCGTCCTCGTAGTCTACGGGAGCATCTTCAAACTGCTCTTTGTCTGCGTAGTCTTTCTCACGAAGATCCACCACGCGCTTCATGAGCGGATGGCTGAGGTGGAACTCAAGTTCCGGATGGTCTGTATAATAGTTTGCCATGATAATTCAAAGCCTCACCCCCGACCCCTCTCCAAAAGAGAGGGGAGTGATATGCTTTATTCACTTCTTTCTTATACAAGCACAAGATTGAAAGTTCTAAAGCCACCCGCCGTTGTTCCGCCTGTCAGTAAGGGGTCGGCGGCATGAGGTCTTTTTTATTCGTTATACAATATTTCTTTTATCTCTCTTATAACCTCTTGTTGATTTTCTATTACCTGTTCATTGGTGAATCGGATTACATCGAACCCCATTCTGCCAAGACTTTCGGTCCTGCTGAGGTCTTCTTCTTGCTGGTGTGGCTCGGAATGATAGCCACCATCAACCTCTATTACCAGTTGCCGTTCAAAGCAAACAAAATCAACAATAAAATCCCCAATGATATGTTGCCGGCGAAAATGAAACGGTTTTGGAAAATCCCTCAATGTCTCCCAGAGAATAGTCTCTGCATCTGTCATCTTCATGCGGTTCTCTCGCGCAAATTCTTTCAAGATGTTGTATCTGTCGGGCGATGACGTCATGTAGTCAAAACACTGTTTCTTTCTATTCACCATTTCATGCTCCTATATAAAATCAATACCCCTGTAAGTCAATGTCATCATTGTTTTTGATTTCGGAACATATCACTCCCCTCTCTCTTGGAGAGGGGTTGGGGGGTGAGGCTTTTATTTACTATTCTGCTTATAATATTTTATCAGTTTCGGGACAACCTCCTCGACAGTACCGACAATCACGTAGTCGGCAATTTTGTTTATCGGAGCATCAGGATCGCTGTTAACAGAGATGATGATTCCCGAGTCCTGCATACCTGCTATGTGCTGAATCTGACCACTGATACCACAGGCTATGTACACTTTCGGATGTACGGTGACACCTGTCTGACCTATCTGACGGTCGTGATCAGCCCAACCTGCATCAACAGCGGCACGGCTCGCGCCAACCTCTCCATGGAGTTCCTTAGCCAGCTTGAACAGCAAATCGAAGCCCTCCTTGCTGCCAACGCCATAGCCACCGGCTACAACGATAGGCGCACCTTTCAGGTTATGCTTTGCCTGCTCTACCTGACGGCTCAACACTTTAACGATATAAGCCTCGTCACTGACATATTTTGACACTTCCGGATAGACTACTTCCTTGCGGCATTCACCTTCATATACAGCCTTTTGCATTACGCCAGAGCGCACGGTTGCCATCTGAGGACGATGCTCCGGATTCACAATCGTAGCCACGATGTTACCACCGAAAGCCGGACGGATCTGATAAAGCAGGTTGTCATAGTGCTTTCCTGCCTTCTTATCATCAAAGTCGCCGATTTCAAGTTGGGTACAATCCGCTGTCAATCCGCTTGTGAGCGAAGACGAAACGCGCGGACCGAGGTCGCGTCCGATAACTGTTGCGCCCATAAGACATATCTGCGGTTGTTCCTCTTTGAAGAGGTTTACGAGAATTTCTGTGTGCGGAGCCGATGTGTAAGGATAGAGATCCTTACCGTCGAACACGAAGAGCTTGTCAACGCCATACGGCAGTATCTGCTCTTCCACAGCACCTTTGATGCCTGTTCCGGCTGCGATGGCGTGCAGTTCCACGCCGAGTTCGTTTGCCAGTTTGCGGCCTTTTGTGAGCAACTCCTGTGATACTTCCATCACCTGAGTGCCTTCTATTTCGCAATATACAAAAACGTTGTTCATATTTTTTTAGGTTTTAAGGTTATGAGTCGCTTTGTTTTAAGGTCTTTAGGTGAAATATCCTGTAATGATATATACTGCATTATCACCTTACGATAAAGACCAATGAGACTGACAATTTCATTAACCTGTAATGATATATACTGCATTATCACCTTACGATCTTTAAAAAACTTATGACCTCATAACCTTAATTATTTATCCGATTATCTTTTCCTCCAGCAACTCCTTTATCATGCACTCTATGTCGTTGTCGCATCCGCTTATGCGTTTGCACTCTTTAGCCTGGAACACGATGTTCTTCACTGCCTTTACCTTTGTAGGCGAGCCTGACAGACCACACTGCTGTGGGTCTCCGTCAACATCGGCTACCGACCATTGGTTGAGTGTCAGATAAGGGCGCTCGTCATAAAGATTCTTGTATGGCATATCTTCCGTGCGCTCCAACGGCACTGTGGCACGCTTGTATTTCATCACCAACTTAGCGTTGCACGGACGGCAAGGTGCCGCACTGCCGTTGACGGTGATAACGATAGGCATCGGAGCCTCAACAACCTCAACGCCTCCGTCAATATGACGGCGTATGGTGAGCTTACCGTTCTCACACTTTTCAATCTCTTCGGCATACGTAACCTGCGACAGCCCCAGTTTCTGAGCCACCTGAGGACCCACCTGAGCCGTGTCGCCGTCGATGGCCTGACGGCCTCCGATGATGATGTCTGCGCCTCCAATCTTCTTGATTGCAGTAGCCAGTGCGTATGAAGTGGCCAGCGTATCGGCACCGGCAAAGAGGCGGTCGGTAAGCAACCAGCCCGTGTCTGCACCACGATAAAGTCCCTGGCGTATGATTTCTGCAGCCCGTGGAGGACCCATTGTCAATATCCCAACTGTTGAACCGGGATTCTGTTCTTTCAAACGCAATGCCTGTTCCAAAGCGTTCAAGTCTTCAGGATTGAAGATTGCGGGCAGTGCTGCGCGGTTTACCGTGCCCTCCGCAGTCATTGCGTCCTTTCCGACGTTTCTCGTGTCGGGTACTTGCTTGGCAAGTACGATGATTTTTAAACCCATATAAAATACTTGTTTTATAATAAATTCAGTTTTAATAATTGCTCGCAAATTTACGTTTTTTTTACTTGACAGACAAATAATTAAATTGAAAAATGCACAAAACGGAATTTTATGTGCATGATTTATTTTCTATAATGCGCAATAATGCACAAATGATTGAAAATGTGCAGTATGATATGGATGGAAAACGCTGTGGTAATGTAGATTTTCATTTAATTCCTCAACCCGCTTTACGTTAAGATAATTATCACTAACTTTGTAGCTTGAGAATTTGAAAATGACATAAATGCGAAATATTATGCAGACAAAGAACTCCTATTATTATATATCGGCCGACGCGTTTTTCAAGGATTTGGCGGATATGTGCGCCAACGAGACACCTATCCGAGATAAATATGCCGTGATGCGCAACGTGTTTCGTGTACTCGTCGACCAAAAACTTGTTGACAACCGCCTGGCTTTCACGGGGTTGTTCGCTAAGGTCGATTATCTGATAAAGGAATCGCGGATGTCTTTCGATATGGCGCGGCGCGTTAATGCCACACGAAAAATTCTCTTTCCGACACCGAAAGACAAAACTACTTTTACTGACAAAGAACTCACAGAATCGTTTCCGCACGACCTTAAGGCCGTGTGCCAATTCATATCTTCTCTATGTGATGGCGCTCATGTGCCTCTGGCGTTGCGCAAACTCTATCCCGCCGCAGACAGGGAGATTGCTTGGGGACGTTTCGACGAGCGGCTTCAACGTGTGATTGTGGAGTCTTGGGATGGTTCTTATATTACGGCGCGGGCCGACGGAGCCGATGGCGTGCTGCGTATATGCTATGATGAAAGCAATGGTTTCTTGCTGCAAGGCGACTGGTCTTATCTGCGCGATATCATCAGAGTGGGTATGGTGCTCAACATTGTGAGTATCAGAAAGATAGACGATGTATGTTATCCGGAAGTGATTGTGGTGGAACCAGACTTTCTTGTGGATGTTTCGACAATCGCCTCGTGTATGGAAACCTATGCCGACTCGCCGTTGGTGGGACTGCTCAACAGGCTTAAGCCCATGCGGTCAACCGCTCCCATGCTTCTCGGTAGCCTTGCCGGACAGTTCCTCGACGAGACCATCAAGGGCGAAAACAAGTCATACGCCGAGAGTATAAAGGACTTTTTCTCGAAGAACTCCGTGCGAATGCTGGCCGTCGACATTCCCGCCGACTTCCATAACGAGGCCCGAAGGCAGAAGGAGAATATCTGTAGGCTGATAGGAGAGGACCTTCCCGCGGAGGTGGAGGGTTATGACAAGGAGGGCGTGGTACTCGAACCGTCGTTCTTCTGCGAGACGCTTGGCATACAGGGACGTATGGACTTCCTGCAAACCGGTGGTTCGGTGATAATAGAACAGAAGTCTGGCAAGGGCGATTTCGTGCCTTTCACCTCGCCGCATTATAATCCGAACGTTCCGAAAGCGCGAGAGTCGCACTATGCGCAGTTGATGTTGTATCGCGCCTTGATGCGTTATGGGTTCAATATGCGCAGCGACAAGTTGAAGAACGTCTTCCTGCTGTATTCCAAATATTCCAAAGGACTGCTTCGACTGGGCGTTTCTCCGACTATACTCTATCGTGCGATGAGGTTGCGCAACGAGATTGCACGGCAGGAAATCGACTTTGCCTACAACGGAATGGGCGTGCTTAAGACACTAACGGCCGATGACCTGAATGAAAAAGGAGTATCGGGCAAATTGTGGAATGAATATGTTTGTCCGCAGATAGAGGAACTTTTGCAGCCAGTGCGCAATGCCTCGCCGTTGGAGCAGGCCTATTATCTGCGCTTCTTGCGCTTCATTGCGATGGAGCATCTGCTGTCGAAGATTGGCAATAAGACAAAGGAGGATTCGGGGTTTGCAGCCAAATGGCTCAACTCGTTGGAGGAGAAGAAGGCTTCGGGCAATATCTACGACAGAATGACAATCGATAGTCTGGTGCATAACGGCGATTCCGTGGAGAGTGTAGTGTTGCTTTTCGACGGCGATGTGGATACGGATATGTCGAACTTCCGCATGGGCGATATTGTCGTTCTCTATCCATACGCTGTCGGGCGAGTACCGGATGTGTGTGCGCAGATGGTGTTCCGTGGTACGCTTTCCGA
>URER01000060.1 GCA_900547005.1 uncultured Prevotella sp. | reverse complement strand
CCCGCCGATTTTCTTGGAAAAAGGCTCAGAGTTGCGTCTCTCCCTCAACGTATTGCTCCATAAACAGATGCTCACCGTCGAAGACGGCGTAGGTGAACTGCCATATCCAGTCGCCGAGAATCATCATACGGGTAGCCTTTGAGAGCATCAGGTCGAGCTCTATATGACGGTGGCCGTAGATGAAATAGTCGATGCCGGAGTGGGTGCGCATATACTCTTTAGTATATAGTACAAGAAATTCCTTGTTCTCCCCCATATATGGCGGCTCCTTACCATCTATGCGTTTGAGCCTGCTTTTCTTCGCCCAGGTCTGCCCGAGCCACATTCCCCAACGCGGATGCACGAAATTCAGCAGCTTCTGACAGGTGGGATTGTGAAACACCTTGCGCAGCAACTTGAACTTATTGTCGGGATCTCCCAGTCCGTCGCCGTGCGCGAGATAGAACACCTTGTCGCCAATCTCCATCGTCGCAGGCTTCTTATGCACTATCACTCCGCACTCCTGTTCTAAATAGCCGTATGTCCAGATGTCATGGTTGCCCGTAAAGAAATGCACCTCCACGCCCAAATCTGTAAGTTCCGACAGCTTGCCGAGGAAACGCGTGTAGCCCTTCGGCACAACATACTTATACTCGTTCCAGAAGTCGAACATATCGCCGAGCAGATACACCGCACTCGCCTTCGTTTTGATAGTATCGAGGAAGCGCACCAGCCGTCGCTCCTGCGTCCTCTTATGGTCTATCGCCCACGAGCCGAGATGCGCGTCCGAAAGGAAATAAACGCTTTTCATCATCACCCCTCCTTATCTGTTTTAATCAAATCCGAGTTCCACTCTCGCCTCCTCACTCATCATGCTTTGGTCCCATGCCGGCTCAAAGACGAGATTGATATTTGCCGATTTCACCGAAGACAGTCCCTCAATCTTCGTGCGTACATCCTCCAGTATGAAGTCGGCCGCAGGACAAGAGGGTGCCGTGAAGGTCATATCCACATCCACAGTACTATCGTCCTGCACGTCGATTTTATATATCATGCCGAGGTCAAAGATGTTTACCGGAATCTCAGGGTCGTACACCGTTTTCAGCACATCAACTATCTGTTCCTCTATTTTTGTCTTCTCTGATTGTTCCATATTTTGCTTTTACTTATTATTTATATATATGGCGTCGGCTGAGCGAGCATCGGCCATTTTATGCAAAGATAAGAATAAAGTTTCATTCCACTGCGATAATTTACACATTTTCGTTGCTTTCACTGCGATATTTTACATATCATTCTGCGCGGGAATAGTAACGTATGAAGGCATTATACGGGACAGGTATTAAGTAATCTGGCGCAGTACTCGAGTAATTCGGGTCAAGTACTCGAGTATTTCGGGTCGAGTACTGGAGTATTTCGGCCTTGATTACTCGAGTATTTTGGGCTTAGTACTGAAGTAATTTGGGCTGAATTACTTTCTCATTCACATATCATTGAAAAATCAAGCAGATAGAGACGGCGATAAATTATAGATATAATTTTCTCTGACGGAGCCGTGGCTGCAATAAGAAAAGATAGTAAACACGCGTTCATCGAAGCTGTTTGGGAGAGATATTCAATACCCGCAGTTGCCCGGACGCATCTGTTCCGTAATTTTGGTACATTATTCCGTAAATTTTATAAATAGGTTTTGGAGAATAATTTATATCTTTGCAACTTAGAGGTAAGAAGCGTTTTAGAGGTAAAAGGTAAGGAGTGTTTTTGAGGTAAGAGGTAAGGGGTGAGAGGTAAGAGAATACCTGTTGAGTGAAAAATCCAATACCTTATGAATAAAAAGGTAGCAACTCGTCAACTAAAAAGACATTTGTCTCAACTCCGGAACTCCCGTCTACTGTCTCCTATTATCCCCCCACCGGGGGCTAAGGGGGCTTCTCCAGTCTCCTGACTACTAAAAAAATATAATAATAAAAACAATAGAAGATTATGAGAACTATCATGTTGATCCTTGCAATGATGATTTGCGCAACGGCATTTGGACAATCTAAAGTGTATTTCACAAAGGAGATAACACCCGAAGCACTCGTAAAGATATGCAAAGCATTGGGCAAGGAGCCGACAGGACGCGTGGCTGTGAAAATCAGTACAGGCGAGGCCGGAGGCCATAACTACCTGAAGCCGACACTGATAAGCAAACTTGTGGACGACGTGAACGGCACTATCGTGGAGTGCAACACGGCATTAGCATAAAATAATATTAAAAAGTCCCGGGCACCGTCAGTTGGCGGCAGCCCGGGACACATTGTTTAACCCCAAAATAAAGAAATAAGAATATGTTAGGTACACCGGAGATTATCCTCATAGCACTCATCGTGCTGCTATTGTTCGGAGGAAAGAAGATTCCCGAGATGATGAAAGGTCTCGGCAAGGGCGTGAAGAGCTTCAAGGACGGCATGAACGGCAAGGAAGACGACACTAAAAAGGATTCTTCTTCCGATAAAGATGAGAAGTCGGAGAAATAATATTGCATCCGAAAATGAGTGAAGAGACGCTTACGTTTTGGGATCATTTAGAGGTGTTGCGCCACAGTCTGCTGAAGATTCTGGCTGCGTCTGTAGTCATGGGCATACTCGCTTTTTGCCTGAAGGAGCCACTCTTCGACGTGGTTCTCGCACCAAGTCGCAGTTCGTTCGTGACATATAGCCTACTCGGAGCAGAG
This sequence comes from uncultured Prevotella sp., assembly GCA_900547005.1. Lineage (GTDB taxonomy): Bacteria > Bacteroidota > Bacteroidia > Bacteroidales > Bacteroidaceae > Prevotella. Next base: position 5,665 of record URER01000060.1, on the reverse strand, counting down.
CCGTTCGCAATCAATCTCATCAACACGGGACTGACGGAGCAGTTTATGATTCACATGAAAGTGGCGTTGCTGGCGGGTCTTCTCATAGCTTCGCCCTATGTTATCTACGTTCTTTTCAGTTTCATCTCGCCCGCGCTTTACGACAACGAACGCCGTATCTCAATACGGTTGGGGGCGAGTGCCTACGTGATGTTCATCATCGGAACGCTCGTCAACTACTTCCTTATCTTCCCGCTCACCGTCCGTTTCCTCGGCACTTACAGCGTGAGCGACGACATAAGCAATATGCTGACGCTCAGCTCCTACGTCGACACGCTGCTGATGATGACACTTGTGTTCGGCATCGTGTTCGAGATACCAGTCATCTGCTGGCTTCTGGCCTGCGCGGGGATGCTCCGTTCCGAATGGATGAGCCGTTACCGGCGTCACGCCATAGTGGTGATTATGATTATATCTGCCATCATCACGCCCACGGCGGATATGTTCACGCTCGTCATGGTGTCGCTGCCGATATGGCTGTTGTACGAAATCAGCATCCGGATAGTGATGATAACAGAAAAGAAAAAGAATAAGACAAACTGACAACCCAAAGATAATATGGAAAAGAAACAGAACTCCCCTGTCGGAGACAAAGCCCCACGAAGCGGCAAAAAGAGGAAAGGCAGCAAGCAGCGCAGGCTCAGAACAAATCTCGCCGCCATCATGCTGGTCCTCCTGACACTGCTGTTTCTCGATGTCTCCGGCACTCTGCAGAAGCCTCTGCACGTGCTCGCCCACATCCAGTTCATACCGGCCTTGCTTGCCGGAAACCTCATTATTGTGGCCCTTCTTGTGCTGCTTACACTCTATTTCGGACGCGTCTACTGCTCCGTGATATGTCCGTTGGGCCTCATGCAGGACGTGTTTGGCCGGTTGGGAAAGAAGAAAAAGAAGTACCGCTACACGTATTCGGCTGCCAAGACGGTGCTGCGCTGGACGGTATTCGTCCCGTTCGCGCTCTCGCTGATATTCGGAATAGCGGCCATAACGACCCTGCTTGAGCCGTATAGCGCGTTCGGCCGCATCATGTCGAACATCTTCCGACCTGTTTATATGGCCGGAAACAACGTGCTGGCATACCTCGCCGAGCAGGCCGACAGCTATATGTTCTCGGCTTCCGACATCTGGATAAAGAGTTTCTTGGTGCTTGGCGTGGCCGTAGCGACGTTCATCATCATCGCCGTTCTGGCATGGCGTAACGGCCGAACCTACTGCAACACCATCTGTCCGGTGGGTACTTTGCTCGGATTCCTGTCGCGTTTCTCGTGGCTGAAGCCTGTCATAGACACGTCAAAGTGCAACTCCTGCGGACTGTGCGCACGCAACTGCAAGGCAAGCTGCATCGACTCGAAGAACCATAAGATTGATTACAGCCGCTGCGTGGCGTGCATGGACTGCATAGACACCTGCGCCCACGGCGCGATAAGCTACAGACACGAGGGCAAGAAGTCTACTGCCGGCACGCCGGATGGCAACGGCGACAAGCCCGACACAGGCCGCCGGTCGTTCATCGCCATAGCAACTATGGCCACAGCGACGGCTGCTTTGGCTCAGGACAAGAAGAAAGTGGACGGCGGACTGGCTGTTATCGAAGACAAGATAGCTCCGAAACGCTCTACTCCGCTGACTCCGCCGGGTTCTGTTTCGGCCCAGAATATGGCCCGTAAATGCACCGCCTGCCAGCTATGCGTATCGGCCTGTCCCAACGACGTGTTGCGACCGTCGTCCGACCTCAGCCGGTTCATGCAGCCGGAGATGTCGTTCGAGCGCGGATATTGCCGTCCGGAGTGCACCAAATGTAGCAACGTTTGTCCGGCAGGAGCCATCAAACCGATTAAGAAAGAGGAGAAAAGCGCGATTCAGATAGGCCATGCGGTGGTGATAAGGAAGAACTGCGTGCCACAGACCGACGGCGTTGAGTGCGGCAACTGCGCCCGCCACTGCCCCACGGGTGCGATACTTATGGTGCCATCGAACCCGAAAGACCCTGAATCGGTGAAGATTCCTACGGTCAACGCGGCAGTCTGCATAGGTTGCGGTGCCTGCGAAAACCTGTGTCCGGCACGTCCTTTCAGCGCAATATACGTAGAGGGACATGAAGTTCACCGTGAGATTTAACCGCTGAGGCATCGGTGAAATAGCGCAAGACAGCCGGTAACCGGCAATTTTCAACAAACAAAGAGAAAGGCAGAACAATGAAACAGATAAACAGAAGAGACTTCCTGAAGATATTCGGAGGCGGTGCCGTGGCATCGACAGCAGCACTATCGGCCTGCGGAAGTGGCTCAGGCGACAGCGCAACGGATAAGTATGCCAATCCGCCGAAGGACAAAATGACCTACCGCGAGAATCCCGCCACAAAGGAAAAGGTGTCTATCCTCGGCTACGGCATGATGCGATTGCCCGTGAACGGGGGCAGAACGGCACGCGAAAATCCCAACGCAGAGATTGACCAAGAGATGGTAAACAAGCAGGTTGACTATGCGCTGGAACACGGAGTGAATTATTTCGACACGTCACCCGCCTACTGTCAGGGTATGTCGGAACACTCAACAGGCATCGCCCTGCACCGTCATCCGCGCGAGAAATACTTCATCGCCACGAAGTTATCGAACTTCGCGCCAGCCACATGGAGCAGGAAAGCATCGCAGGAGATGTTCGAAAACTCGCTGAAAGAGTTGCAGACAACATACGTAGACTATCTCCTGCTTCACGGAATAGGCCTGCCTGCCGACACCGAAGACGGCAAAAAGCTCGATGCCTTCGAGGCTTTCAACGCGAGATACATGGACAACGGAATGCTCGACTGGCTCGTTGAGCAAAAGAAAAAAGGCCGCATCAGGAACTTGGGATTCTCTTATCACGGCGACATCAAGGTGTATGATATGCTCCTGAAATGGCACGACGAGGGCCGTTATCATTGGGATTTCGTACAGATAGAGCTGAACTATCTCGACTGGAACTTTGCCAATGAGATTAATGAGCGCAACACCGACGCCGTATATCTGTACGGAGAACTGAAGAAACGCAACATTCCGGCAATCATCATGGAGCCGCTTCTCGGCGGAAGACTGGCTAACGTGCCTAACGAAATCGTGATGAAGATGAAGCAGCGCGACCCCGAAAGCAGCGTGGCGAGCTGGGCGTTCCGCTTCGCCGGTACTCCCGACGGCGTGCTCACTGTGCTCAGCGGCATGAGCTACATGGAGAATCTGAAGGAGAATATCTGCACTTACTCGCCGCTGAAGCCTATCAGCAAAGACGAGAACGCGTTTCTGATGGAGGTCGCAAAGGACATCTACGACCTCAAGACGATACCCTGCAACGAGTGCAACTACTGTATGCCGTGTCCTTACGGCATCAATATTCCGGCCATTTTCTCCCACTACAACAAGTGCATAAAGGAGGGGAATATGCCTCATCAGGAGCGCGACAACGAGTATAAGCGTGCCCGTCGCGCCTTCCTCGTGGGCTATGACCGCTCCGTTCCAAAGCTGAGGCAGGCCGCCCACTGTATCGGATGCGGCCAGTGTGAGTCGCATTGTCCGCAGGGAATAAAGATTCCTAACGAGCTTCACAGGATAGATAAGTTCGTGGAGGAGCTGAAAGCCCCCCTATCCTCTGGCGGAGGGAAAGCATAGAGGTAAAAATTATATCAGATTATAAACATAAATTCAAGTCCCCCTGTTAATTCTTCCTCCACTTGGAGGATTAGAGGGGGCCATAACTATTATATGGATAATTATCAAGATAACTGCCCTACGGCTCTGTCGCTGAAGCCGATGCTCGACGTGGAGACTTGCCGCGGCGTGATACGGGCAAGCGATGGACGAACAAGGGAGTTTCACCGCCGCGGAGTAGTGAACCTCTACGTGCTGCTATCCTCCGAGCCCGACTTCCTCGCCGGCGCAACAATAGCCGACAGGGTGATAGGCAAAGGGGCGGCGATGCTGCTCATCAAGGGCGGCGTGAGCGAGGTTTATGCAGGAATAATCAGCAGTCCGGCACTGCAAGTGTTGCGCCGTGAGGGCATACGCGTGGCTTTCGGAAAGGAAGTTCCGCACATCATCAACCGTGCGCAGACTGACATCTGCCCGATAGAACGGCTCACGGAACCTACGGACTCGCCCGACGAGGCATATCAACAGATAAGCAAATTCATGAACAAAGAAAAAAAATAGCAATATGACACCATCACTATCGACACCCGTCACGCACCTCAGTGCGACGCAAGGCAAGACCTATCTGCTTGCCACAGTGTTTACCGCAGGCAACATCCTGCTGCCCCAACTGTGCCATCTCATACCGGGTGGCGGGCTGATTTTCCTGCCGATATATTTCTTCACGCTCATTGCGGCATATCGTTTCGGGCTCACCGCAGGCCTGTTTACAGCCATTCTCTCGCCAGTTCTCAACAATATGCTGTTCGGAATGCCGCACACACCGATGCTCCCGATAATCCTGACTAAATCGGTTCTGCTCGCCGTGGCCGCATCATTCTTTGCGCGCAAGGCCGGCCGGGTGGCTCTTTGGGCTGTAGCCGCCGCCGTACTCGCATATCAAGGTCTTGGAATCATCATCGAATGGACTATGACAGAATCGTTCGTCGCAGCCCTTCAAGACGTGAGCCTCGGTCTGCCCGGCATCCTGATTCAGGTGGTTGCGGGATATAAAGTGATGGAGAGAATCTGAATTTTAGAGGTAAGAGGTGAGAGGTAAGAGGTAAGAGAATACCGACATAAAGGATAAATGTAGGGCCGTCAACCTGTTGCGGCCGCAAGCGGAAAAGCATTTCTCTTACCTCTTACCTCTCACCCCTTACCTCCTTATATTTTCCACCCTCACCGTCAACGTCTCCACATCAATATCGAAGCATCCGTTGCCCATCACTTTCCGCAACATCCCGCCTTCGACGAGCGAGCGCGGTGTGTCGGAGACAATGTTTCCGGAATCGTCGGAAAGCCAAATGGTGTCTGCCAACTGCAAGGCAATCGTGAGGTCGTGGGTAGAAAGAAACACGGTTTTGCCGAGGTCATGAGCCAGGTTGCGCAGGAGTCGCATCATGGAGATTTTACTTGGGAAGTCGAGAAAGGCCGTCGGTTCGTCGAGAAGAATCACAGGCGTCTGCTGCGCGAGAGCTTTCGCGATCATCACTTTCTGCCGTTCGCCGTCGCTCAGAGTATTTATCATGCGATGGCGCAGATGCTCCGTAGCGGTAAGGCACAATGCCTCGTCCACAATTTTGCGGTCGTCGTCGCCAAGCGTACCCCAAAAGCCCGTGTAAGGTGAGCGGCCAAGTGCCACGACATCGCCTGCACTGAGATTCGGAATATCGCTGTTTGCCGTCAGGACGATGCTCACCAATCGCGCCAGCTCTTTGCTGCTGTAATCCGCCAGTTCTTTATCCCCCAGCATGACGCGCCCAGACAGCGCCGGAAGAAAGCCGGCCAGCGTGCGCAACAGCGTAGACTTTCCCGCACCGTTGGGTCCGATAAGGCACGTCAGTTCGCCGCTCCTTATCTCTGCCGTTATATGTTCGGCAACAGCTTTACGGCCATATCCCGTTGCCACATCATCTAATATAATCATTGCTATAAAGTAGTCAGGAGACAGAAGACAGGAGTTC
>URER01000059.1 GCA_900547005.1 uncultured Prevotella sp. | reverse complement strand
CAAAGCACTAAAAAAGAGGCTGCGCCGTAAAAACTTAATTACGACACAGCCCCATGAAAAAAACGGTGATGATTCAAACAAATTCTGCACTTCGCCACACCTTATTATAATATATATGAAGCCGACATAAAGGTTACAAAATGAGCGGAAAAATGAAAATTTAATAGACTTTAGACTTGATTTATCGGAAAAATAAACTAACTTTGCAACGCATAACAGAAATCAGTATAAATCTTATGGACGATTATCACGCGGAGAATTACAACAGAACGGCGTGAGGATTGAGCAGGATTTGCCAAGCCTCATACCTTATTTATTATTAGAGGCTTTGCAAATGAGAACATACTGGAACACAAACGGATGCCTTTCACAGATTGGCGAATGGCAACCAAACTGCTGGATACAGGTTACGTGTCCGACAGAAGAAGACCAAAAGTTATTGGAAGAGAAGTTTAATATCCCAGATTACTTCATTCCCGACATCAGTGATACCGACGAGCGTGCCCGCTATGAATATGACGACGGATGGACGCTCATTATCCTTCGTATTCCCTACGTGAAGGAAATCCGGTCGCGCACGCCTTATACGACGGTGCCGCTGGGTATCATCCACAAGCGTGACGTAACGATTACGGTGTGCTACTACGAGACGAACATGATGATTGACTTCGTTACGTTTCAACAGAAACGCAACGAGGGATTTGTGGACTATGTGGACATGACGTTCCGTCTGTTCCTGTCATCGGCGGTGTGGTATCTGAAACGACTGAAGCAAATCAGTACGCTGGTGGACAAAGCCAAGCGGAATCTTGACCGGGAGGTGAACAACGAGAGCCTTATCGGACTGTCGCGCCTGCAAGACTCGCTGACCTACTTCATCACTTCCATCCGTGGCAACGAAAACCTGCTGGCAAAACTGAAATTCAAACTACAAATAGACGAACTTGATGCGGATCTCATTGAGGACGTAAACATCGAGATGAGTCAGGCGCGGGAGACGACGAATATCTACTCGGACATCCTTGAGTCGACGATGGATACCTACTCGAGCATCATCAATAACAACATGAATACGGTGATGCGTACACTCACTTCCGTGTCGATAATCCTCATGTTCCCCACGCTGATAGCCTCCTTGTTCGGCATGAACCTTGTTAATGGCATGGAACAGAACAAGCTCGGATTCATTATGGCTCTCATTCTGAGCGTGTTTGTTTCAGGTTTGTCGTGGTGGATTTTAAGACATAAACGCCTTATTTAGGGCGAAAAACGCAAAAAAGCGTGTGAAAATTAGGTGATTACAATATTTTTACCTAAGTTTGCAAGATTAAAGAAATACGTGAATATACCCGAATCATAAACTAAAAGTGAAATGATGGACTCTCAAGACAAAGCCCTCGAACAGGGAAAATTAGAAGAAGTAGAAAATATGGCAGAGGCTGTGGAGAACGCAGAAAGCCAAGTAGAAACCGCAACGGAGGCTAACAACACCACTGAAGAGACACCGAAGCCGGCTTACTCCAGCAAAAAGGAGGTGCTCGCACGTCTGAAAGAAATCGCCCACGGCGAAGAAACTCCGGAGAAGAACGAGGTGGAACAACTGAAAACCATATTCTACAAACTACATTTTGCCGAGCGTGAGGCACAGCAGAAAGCATATATCGACAACGGAGGCGACCCGGAAAAGTATCAAGTGATGCCGGATGAGGACGAGGAAGCCTTCAAAGCTGAGATGACTATCGTCAAGGAAAGACGACAGAAAGCCTTCATGGAACTGGAAGCGGAAAAACAGGAGAATCTGAAAAAGAAGCTCGACATAATAGAAAAGGTCAAGGCTATGGCCACAACGCCGGAGGAGGCTAACCAGTCTTACACGGAATTCAAAACCCTTCAGCAGCAATGGAAGGAGATTAAGAATGTTCCGGCAGACAAAGCAAATGAGCTATGGCGCAACTATCAGCTTTATGTGGAGCAGTTCTACGATCTGCTGAAGCTGAACAGCGAGGCCCGCGAATATGATTTCAAGAAGAATCTTGAGGCAAAAACAAAACTCTGTGAGGCAGCAGAGAAGTTGGCCGACGAGGAGGATGTACTGAGTGCGTTCCGCAAATTGCAGGACTTGCACATCGAATATCGTGAGACAGGCCCCGTGGCAAAAGAGTTGCGCGAGGAGATTTGGGCTCGCTTCAAGGCTGCTTCGACTGTGATAAACAAGCGCCATCAGCAGTATTTCGAGCAGTTGCGCGCAAATGAAGAAGAAAACCTCGCCAAGAAGACTGTCCTCTGCGAAAAGGTTGAGGAGATTGCAGCGAGAGAATGCAAGAACAGCAGCGAATGGGATAGCAACTCTAAAGAGATTATCGCAATACAACAAGAATGGAAGACCATCGGATTCGCGCCACAGAAGATGAACGTGAAGATATTCGAGCGCTTCCGTGCTGCGTGTGATATTTTCTTTGTTAAGAAGAATGAACACTTCAAGGAGATAAAGAAGAAACTCGCGGAGAATGCCGAGAAGAAAAAGGCTCTCGTGGAAAAAGCGCAGGCTCTGGCTGATTCTACCGACTGGAAGTCGACAAGCGACAAATTGATTGCCTTACAAAAAGAATGGAAGACAATAGGTATGGTACCGAAAAAATACGGTGACCGCCTTTGGAACGACTTCCTCACAGCCTGCAACAAATTCTTCGACGCCCGCAACGAAGCTAACGCCGGAACGCGCAACGAGGAGACTGCAAACCTCGAAAAGAAACGCGAGATTGTGGAAAAACTCAAGGGACTGCTCGAAGAAAAGCCGGAAGGACTTCAAGAAACCGTTCAGAAGCTCGTGGATGAATACGGAAAAGTGGGCCACGTTCCATACAAAGAGAAGGATAACATATATAATGAGTACCACGAAGTACTCGGAAAAATCTATAAGGAACTGAATATATCAACGGCTCGCCGCCGTCTGGATAATTTCAAAAACACACTGAAAAGCGTTGCCGAACGTGGCGAGAATGCTCTCGACAATGAGCGCGCACGACTGATGCGACGCTACGAGCAGATGAAGCAGGAAATAAACACATACGAGAACAACCTCGGTTTCCTCAATGCTTCGAGCAAGAAAGGCAATAGCCTTATCGACGAAATGAACCGCCGCGTGCAGAAATTGAAAGACGAGATGGAACTCGTGAAGCAGAAAATAAAGACTATCGATGCCGAAAACAAGGGCGAATAGTCTATAAAAAGCAACATAATATTTGCTTGCAACAACTATCCTATGTAAGCAGACAATAACAGAAAGCCTCCAAAACGATTGGAATTTTCAATCATTTTGGAGGCTTTCTGTTTATCATCTACCCCATTCCACATTATTATATATATAATATCACAACATATCACGCACCACCCCACATTATATAATACAGCATTCCGCATCATATAATACTCCATTTTAGATTATACAATACACAATCCAAGATTTTGAAATCATGTAAAACCGTACGAATTACACATTGAGAACAGACAAACAAAAAGGCATTCCTTTCGGAATGCCTCATATATTGTGTTGGGATACTCGGACTCGAACCAAGAATGACAGGACCAGAATCTGTAGTGTTACCATTACACCATATCCCAATACTCTCAAAAACGTGAAAGAAACCATCTCTCTTGTTTTCGAGTGCAAAGTTAGTCATTTTATATTAACCTGCAAAAAAATAAAGAACTTTTTTCTAAAAAAATCAAATAAAAAGGCGGTTTTGCGCATTTTATGGCAGATTTAGCGTACCTTTGTAGCATATAACAAGTATAAAAACATAGTAAACAAAAAGCGAAAACAAAATAAAAAACAAAGTAACATTTTATGGACGAAACAAAGAAATTGTTAGATACAATCGTTGAAGGAATACAAGATAAAAAAGGTGCAAACATCACCATTGCAGACCTCGAAGGACTGGACGGCACAATATGCAAGTATTTCGTGATTTGTCAGGGCAATTCGCCTATGCAGGTAGAGGCCATTGCCGAGTCGGTTGGCGACTTCGCAAGGGAAAAAGCCGGCGAAAAACCGGTAAAAGTGGTAGGCTTGGAAAACGCCCAGTGGGTGGCAATGGACTATGTCGACATCCTCGTACACATTTTCCAGCCAGAGACCCGTGCCTATTACGACCTCGAAAACCTATGGCAGGACGCTAAAATCACCGAAATCCCGAACCTCGACTGACAAGTATAAGTGAGCTAAACCGACAGGAAATAAACAGATATGGACAAACAAAACAACAACGAGAATATGCCAAAGATGCCTAAATTCAATATGAATTGGATTTACGCACTCATCCTCATATCGCTCGTAGTAGTCTTTTTCACAGGTGGAAACAGCCTTTCTTCATCGTCAATCAGCGTAACGAAAGACTATACCGCGTTTATGAATTACGTGGAAAAGGGCTACGCACAGCGGGTAGTCGTAAACAAAAAGATGAGCACTTTGCGTATGTATGTACGCGCCCAGCATATACGCGACGTCTTCAATGAGGGCACAAAGAACACAGGCCCCGAACCCTTCGTAAAGGTAGAGATCGGTTCTGTTGACAACTTAGAGACGTTCTTGAACAAAGCGATGAAAGAGAAGAAAATCTCCTCATACAGCTATGACAACACCAAAGACGACACTCTCACAGACATTCTCATCAATTTCGTACCCTGGATAGTACTTATCCTGTTCTGGGTTTGGTTCATGCGGCGCATGAGCGGCGGCCCTGCGGGCGGCAGCGGAGTGTTCAGCGTGGGCAAATCCAAAGCCCGTATGTACGAAAAGGGCAACGCTTTAGGCGTAACATTCAAGGATGTGGCCGGTCAAGTGGGCGCAAAGCAAGAAGTACAGGAAATCGTTGACTTTCTAAAGAATCCCGCAAAATACACCGAATTAGGCGGAAAAATTCCAAAGGGAGCCTTACTCGTAGGCCCTCCGGGAACAGGTAAGACACTGTTGGCTAAAGCGGTGGCCGGCGAAGCGAGCGTTCCGTTCTTCTCAATGAGCGGCAGCGACTTCGTGGAAATGTTCGTGGGAGTGGGCGCAAGCCGTGTCCGCGACTTGTTCCGACAGGCAAAAGAAAAAGCGCCATGTATCATTTTCATAGATGAGATAGATGCCGTGGGACGCGCCCGCAGCAAGAATCCTTCAATGGGAGGCAACGATGAGCGCGAGAATACGCTCAATGCACTGCTCACGGAGATGGACGGATTCGGCACCAACAGCGGTGTGATAATCCTTGCAGCTACAAACCGCGTCGATATGCTCGACAAAGCCTTGCTCCGCGCAGGCCGTTTCGACCGCCAGATACACGTGGATCTGCCTGATTTGCCCGAGCGCAAGGCGATATTCAACGTACATTTGAAGGGCAAAAAGACTGACGAGACGGTCGATGTCGACTTGCTTGCACGTCAGACACCGGGATTCTCGGGCGCAGACATAGCCAATGTGTGCAACGAAGCAGCCTTGATTGCCGCCCGCCACGATAAGAAAACTATCGGGAAACAAAACTTCCTTGATGCAGTCGACCGCATAATAGGCGGCTTAGAGAAGAAGACAAAGGTTATGACGGCCGAAGAAAAGCGCACAATAGCGTTGCACGAAGCCGGTCATGCCACTATCTCATGGTTCTGCCGATATGCCAATCCACTCATAAAAGTGAGCATCGTGCCACGCGGACAGGCTCTCGGCGCAGCATGGTATCTGCCCGAAGAGCGACAGATTACAACTAAAGAGCAGATGCTCGACGAACTTTGCGCACTCCTCGGAGGACGGGCAGCCGAAGAACTGTTTACAGGACACATCTCAACGGGTGCCATGAACGACCTCGAACGCGCCACAAAGAGTTCCTACGGAATGATTGCATACGCCGGAATGAGCGACAGACTGCCCAACATTTGCTATTACAACAATCAGGAATACCAGTTCCAACGTCCTTACTCCGAGACTACGGCGAAGATTATCGACGATGAGGTGATGAAGCAAATCGCTGAGCAATACGCACGTGCAAAGGAGATTCTGACCAAGCATAAAGAAGGACACAACCAGCTTGCGGAGCTTCTCATACAGCGCGAAGTGATATTTGCAGAGGATGTAGAGAAGATTTTCGGCAAGCGTCCGTGGGTAAGCCGCGCGCAAGAGATAATAGATTCTAATGACAGCACGCCCCGACTGGAGGATATGCCCGAGGAAGTGCGCAAGGCACAGGAGGAGCATGAAGCAATGAAAGCATCGGAGAATTGCAACAATGCAGCTTCTGCCGACGTGCAGGATGCGGACAACAAGAATAGCGTAACAGGAGAATAAACATCATGACAGAGAAAGTTAGCAATCTGATAACACGCACCATCGTCGGCGTATTATTCGTAATCGTAATGGTAGGCGGCATCGTATGGCGTCCCGACACTATGCTGCTACTGTTTGCCGTCATTACGGGCATGACACTTTGGGAATATACCGGACTGGTAAACGACTACGTAAGGGACGTGCGTGTAAACCGGTTCATATCTACCGTGGCCGGTATCTACTTGTTTCTTGCGGTCGCAGCCACGCAGTTAGGACTCACGGAAGGCTTCGTCGCGTTCGTTCCCTACATCCTTACTCTTGTTTACCTATTCATTTCAGAACTTTATCTGAAAGGAAACAATCCCATAAACGACTGGGCCTACACCGCATTAGGACAGTTTTATGTAGCTTTCCCCATTTCTTTGATAAACATTCTGGCATTCAAGACAAACGCCGACACCATGCTGATAGCCGACAGCAGTATGCCCGTTTACGACCCGCTGCTACCGCTGAGCATCTTCATTTTCCTATGGACAAACGACACGGGTGCCTATTGCAGCGGCTCCCTGCTTGGCAAGCACAAACTGTTCCCGCGTATCAGTCCGGGCAAGACATGGGAAGGCAGCATCGGCGGAGGCATCCTCGTACTCATCGTAGCGGCCGCAATAGGCTACTGGTGCAACGAATATTCAACTCTGCCCCCCACTCTTTCCATTGCCGGATGGGTTGGCTTAGGCCTCGTAACAGCAGTATTCGGCACGTGGGGCGACCTTGTCGAGAGCCTTTTCAAGCGTACAATGAGAATCAAAGACAGCGGAAATGTATTGCCGGGACACGGCGGAATGCTCGACCGTTTCGACTCTTCTCTGCTCGCAATACCCGCCGCAGTGGCCTATCTTTACACTATCGCATTAGTATAAAACCTCAAGATGAGGATAGAGACATTAAGAAAGCACACCTTACGAAATGTAGGATGTGCTTTTTTTATTGCATATTCTATAAGTTTGCGTGTGTGACGGAAATTTATAGAATCCACCTTATAAATAATATGAAATCCTAAGCCCCCAGTAACCGCAGCATGATACGGGCAGCATTGTCGGGCGCAACAGCATCGCCGAGGCGCTCGCGCACCTCCCGATAGCCCTGCAGCATATCCTCGCGAGCCTGCTTTCCGGGGAGAATCTTATACAATTCGTTGGCAATATAATCCACACGGAAGCGGTCGGCCAGCAACTCCGGCACCACCTCACGGTTGACAATAAGATTAACCAACGAGATGAACTTCACCTTAATAATATGATTGAAGGCGAAACGGATGAGCTTGGGCAACGGCGTTTCGTAACATACCACCTGCGGGACATTAAACAGAGCCGTCTCAAGCGTAGCCGTGCCACTCGTAACCAACGCCGCCGTAGCATTTGACAATAGCGCGTATGTATTATTCTTAACGATGCGCACATTAGTGCCTTTGAGAAACTTCGCATAGTAAGAATCGTCTATCGACGGTGCTCCGGCAAGCACAAGCTGGTAATCTTCGAAGCGTTTTGCAGCCTCAATCATCGCCGGAAGGTTATCTTTGATTTCCTGTTTACGGCTGCCTGCGAGGAGGGCTATTACCGGTTTATATTGCAGGCTATTCGCAGCACAGAAGTAATCAAAATTCTCCGTGTATTGGTTCTGGAAGTTATAGACCTCCTCCGCAGTCGGATTTCCAACGTAATGAATCTTATATTTGTGCTTTTTCTCGTAAAAATCAGTCTCAAACGGCAGTATAGAGAACATCTCCTTCACATCCCGCTTGATGCTCTTTATGCGCCATTCCTTCCACGCCCATATCTTCGGCGAGATGTAATAATACACCGGAATCTTTGTATTCTTCTTCACAAACTTGGCTATACCGAGGTTAAATCCCGGATAATCCACGAGTATAACCACGTCAGGATGCCAACGAACGATGTCTTCCTTACACATTTTCATATTCTTGAAAATCGTGTTAAGATGCAGCAGCACAGGCACAAAGCCCATGTAAGCCAGTTCCTTGTAATGGCGGACGCGCTCACCTCCCACAGCTGACATATTATCACCGCCGAAGAAACGGAACTCCGCCCCGGCATCATACTTCTTCAGCGACATCATCAACCGCGATGCGTGAAGGTCGCCACTCGCTTCGCCAACAATCAGGTAGTATTTCATTAAAAAAAAATTTTTAGGAGTCAGGAGACTGGAGACAGGAGTTCAG
>URER01000058.1 GCA_900547005.1 uncultured Prevotella sp. | reverse complement strand
CGGCATCCACGACTCTTATCAGTCTGTTGCCGGAGTATGACATCGTGAGGTCATCCGTCAGGCCATAGCTGCCGTCGCTCTTCCTGCCGTTGCGCCGCAGTGAAAGGATGTTGCCGTTCAGGTCATAGGAGTTTATCTTCAAGTTGTACCTGTCCATGTCTTCCGTCCAGTCTGCGCCGGCACTATAATAAGCGCCGTCAAGCCTGCCCTCGCCGTCATAGTAGAAACAATAATTATGGTCAATGGTGTCTTTCTGGTTACGCCACATCAAGTTGCCAATGTTGCCGGTGTAAGAGTCTCCTCCGTCTATTATCTCATTGTAAGTGTACAATATTCTTTCCCAAAAGCCGACATCATTCAGGTTCTTTAGCCAGCCTCTTATATTGTGTGTGTATGTAGCGGCCGGTGTGTCCTGACCGCGCTGAAGAGACACCACACGACCGGTCCCGTCATATCCGATGACTGCTGTTGTGCGCTTAGAACCGCCGTTATAGGTGTGTGTCGTCTTGGATGCCCTGTCGGACACCCACTCATATTCATTCTCCGTAAGTGATGTATGCTGGGTTCCCCGGTATTCGAGGGTGGTAAGTTCCTTATTAGGCTGTCCCGTAAAACTGAGGCTTGACGCAGTGCGAAGGACACTGCCGTCGGGCATTGCCGTGTTCGAAAGCACGGCTCTGCCACGGTTGTCATAGTATGCCGTGGAGTACATCATGCCGCCGGAGGACGACACGGAGACACTGCCCGTCAGCAGCCCGTGCGTACTGTTCCTGTCGATTGCCACGCTGACCGTTGTCTTCCCGTCTGAAAGAGAGGACACCGATTGCATGGACTGTAGGGCAGGACACGTGCGGAACAGAGTCCCTGACAGGAAATCATAATTGTCATAGTAATTGACGACCTCTATAACAGGGTCTTTTACAAACCATGTCTTATGTGTGGAATAACCCGTGTCGGCTATGCCCGTACCGGTACTGCTGAAAACGGCGTCCGTACGGTAGCTTCCGCGGTTGCAGTCTGTGCACGTACCCTGCACACACATCCTACCGAGGGCATCATACATATAAAACCTGTACAGTCCCTTTCCCCGCAGGGCAGCGTCCTGCATGAACATAAGTCTGTCGGCACTGTCATACCAGTATTGCGTGACCTGACAGCCCGGAAGTATCTTTTTCACCATACGCCCGCGTTCGTCATAACGGTACTCGTACGCGCAAATGTCCTTGTACTTCTGTTGCTGGTACTTGGGCGTGAGGACGAAACGCAGGTGTCCCAAGTCGTCATATACGAAATATGTGTCCGTATTCCTGCTGCGCCGCTCAAGGATTTTCTGCCCGAGTCGGTTGGTGAATGTCTCTACAAAATGACCGTCCTCATCCATTACAGTTTCCGAATAAAGTTCGCCTGCACTGTAATACCGCCCAGTGAGGGTAAGGGAGCAACTGCCGTCAAGTGGGGCTTCGTAGATGAGTACGGAGTTTGCCTTGTTCGTGCCATAAGTATGCCTGACAGCACGGTCATCATCATGCCAGTCATAGCCCGGCCCCATAACAGACAAGGCTCTTCCCTGTGAGTCATACTTGTGCACCGTCCATCCGTTGGCATCGCCGTCATAGGTCTGACGTGAATCCTCCGCCATGTCGTATGGGAAGTTATAGGTATATCCGGAAGACGAGACCATTGGCATTGACGACTTCGATACCCTGCCAAAGGAGTCATACTCTGTATACGTACGAAGGTATGTGCCGTTGCCGGCGGCGTTCGACAGCAACTGGGAAGGACGGCCTTTTTTGTCATAATACTGCACGGAGGTCTGTTTCTGCGTTCCATTGCCTGTCAGCATCGTCTCAGTCTTGACATAGTTCGCCGTGGGCGTCTGCGCAGCTGCCCCATGACAGGAAAGGGCAGCAAGGAACACGCAAAGGAGCCGTAATGCGATTGCGCCGCTGTTGTTATTCTTTACCTGCATAATGATATGTATATTTTTTAAGTGTCCGCTTTGTACCGTTTTCCATGAAATACTCCTCGATGAGCCTGCCGGAGGTGTCGTAGCTATAATCCACCCTGAAGCCACGGGCATCAGTCATGGAAGTAACGCCGACAAGCGGCTTGTATGTCATTGTTGTTATGTCTGACGCTGTCAAGACTGTACGCAGGCCATCTATTGCCGCCATGAATGTATCATCCGGTTTGGGACTGTTTTCCGCGTTTGTGATAACGCTTTCCCCTATCCGCGCAGCTACATCTGCGTATGTACAGTTCTTTATCTCTGCTATTGGATACATTCCATTATATCCCCACAGGACGACAGAAATACCTTCGTTTGTCCTGACCTCAACAGGGTTGCCCATAGGTGAATAACGGCTGTACGTCACCTCTGGTCTGTAAGCCCCCACAGAGAAGTCTGATGCAAGCAAAGTCTTATTGTTTGTTATATAAGTAGCTGATGGCAGAATCATTCCAAGCGTGTCTTTGTACTCGGTCTTTGCAGCCTTTATCACTTGTGTCCCTTGCAAGATCTGCGTCTCAACAGGCACACTTATAATATGCTTAGCTGCCATATTTGTGAACACATCCCCGTCCTTGCCGCCTGCATAGACGTATTTTTTCGTATAAGTTTTTCCGTTTGAAATGAACTTTTCCGTCTCCAACTGATAATCTGAATTATAAGTATAATATGTATCCTCTGTCATTGTGCCATTGTTTTCCTTGCGGGTTGTGGTTTTCTGTATAAGCTGTGGCCATATTATGTCATACTTGTATTTGTGGTAGTTTGCCTCGCAGTATTTATAGATGAAGCCGTACACGGTGTTTTCCTGCGGACATGAATATTCATACTCCGTCTGAAGGCTGCCCAATGCCGTTCCGCCTATGACCTCCTTAACTTTCAGACCATTGAAACAGTTAAGAACAGTAGGCATGAAAGGATAACTGCTATTGCGTTCCTCCGGCTCATTATGAAAATAATAAGTATTCGCCGCATAACCTGCGCGTTTTTCCGAAACGCTGCTGTAACCGTATATATACCCGTCCTTCAATGTACTCATAGGCACGACAGACTCAGAGTTCTGCACAAGGTATGCTGCGGTATAATAGTCAGAATTGTCATGAAAATAGTTTTCAGTATACTGATAATAAGTTACAGGACTTACAAGTTGCACCCCACCGGTATATGTAAAACTCCTTTTGTCCGTGCCGTTGATTTCCTTTATGCGCAATCCACCCATAACTATAGGACTTTCCGGTGTATGTACCGTGTACTTTACGCCAAGTACCAAATACATATCCTTTATCGGAGAATAGCTCTCAAAGATATATGTTCCCGCAGGCAGCGATATAGTCTTGTCCTCAATCTTGCTGTAGTTGTTATACCGTAATTCATACGGTACGGTAAGAGTATAAAGCGCATTTTCATTTTTTGTCCCGTCGGAGTTTACTCTATATATACAGAACATTGGATAGTCGTTGCTGTCATACAGCCAGTCATAGTCTGGCTTTTGCGATGTACTCTCCACAGAACCGAATATACCGAATGACGTTTTTTTATCTATTGTCATCCTCACACTTGCCTCACGGGGATAGTCGGAATAATCACAGTCCTCATCTTCCGTATACTTACCCGTTGTCTCGTATGAATAAAATGTAGTCAGATATTTGTACACAGTCCTATTTATTGGTATAGGAGACTCCATAGTTGTAAATGTATCGTATACAAAAGATGTCTTCTCACCTGTGGGATACGTAATACTCTCCAAAGTTCCGATACGCATATAGTTAAGATTTCCGTTCTTGTCGGCACCCTCATAGAGATTTCCGTTGTGATACGCCGGGGCATAATAATTTTCCCCTTGTCTCTTGCCGTTATAATATCCATAGTAGTCTGTATCCTTTGAATTCTTGGCTGGCAGGAAACCTGTATAATACGCCATATCGTATTTTATACTTGTATCAATGCAATCGGTCACTCCATCCAGCATAAGACGCTTGAACACATGCTTGTATTTGTCGGAACGTTCTGGGTTCATATATCTATATGACAAGGCATACTGCCTGATTATGTCTCCCTGCTTGTTCCTTACTGTTATCTTGTCCAGCTTCTTTGGAGCATTGCCCGATTCCCACACCTTTATGTCTTCGCGTGCGGAGGCTTCGAAATCCACGCTCCCCGCATTCCAGGAAATACCGGTAAGCCTATATCCCTCCACGGCTGTCTTACTGCATGAATATAACGGTGATGTGGTTATTCCGCTGGTGCCGGGACCGGAAGTACTTATATAATTGTATTTCACCACAGACTCCTGTGTCGGCAGTTGATACTCCTCTTGATCGTAGTTGAAGACAATTTCCTGCCCCTTGGGTGTTACAATCTTTGTGAGCATCCATGACGAAGTGTATATGAACGGAGTTTCATACCTGTTCCAGACTGTTTGCCCAAATTCGTCAAAGACAGAGGCATTAGAACTGTTCGTGTTCAATAGTCCACTGCCGGAAAAAGCAGTGGTTTTCTCCTTCTTGTCGAAAAAGAACTGCGTTCCTTGTGTATCTGTTATCTTGAACGTATAGCTGCCAAACTTTCCTGATTTCTTACCCAAAAGTTCTATTTTCACACTGGAATTACCGCCACGTGTGAACAGTACCGGTCCACGAGACTTGTCGATAACGAACTTGCCGCTACCTCCGGGAATACTATAAAAGAAAATGTCCGGCTCTGAATCCTTTGCCAACTTATAGTTGACAAAAAGATTTGTCGCCTTAAAATATTCCTTGTCTATTGCCCCGCTGACCTCTGGAGCATCTAAATAGCCCTCTTCTAAGTCGTTGCTGTTGGACTCGGGATATTCATAAAAGTCATCACCGCACCTTACCGTACGCGAAATCATTCCGCCACAACTGAGATTCCATCCCAATCCTACCCATGTAGCTTCCTGCGACATTCTTATGCCGGAAGCATGATAGCTGAGTGTTATTGGAATCTTAACACCCTGCACATCTATTTCATACAGGGGAATGCTTATCTCAGGGATGCCTGTATAATAGGACACAGGGCAGTCTATATGCTGCACCAGTCCGGCAGCATTGGGTGCCTTGGGCGCAAAAGGAGCCGTGCCTACATCTACTGTATTGTAAAAATTGCTGTTGGCAAAAGCTGCGCTCCTCCTTAATTTTACGGAATCCGTAACTACCACTGTGGTGTCTGTTCCCCATAATGTTCCTCCATATACGCACTGACTGTCAAAAGTCTGGAACAATATCAAGAATAATATGTATATGATGTTCTGTTTCATTGCCGTATCATTATTTTATCACTATGCACTTCCCCATTTGCGTTTACATATATAACATAGTTGCCTTGTTTCAGTCCGGAAGTATTTATTAAGGTATTATATCCACATCCGGCCGGGCAGTTGCGCTTGTCCTGAAAGTAGAGCACTCCCATGATGTCACACATCAATATGCTTACCTCAGCCTCTTTCGTCAGACTGTATTCTATGCAGACCTTTTCCTCTGATACATCTATTGTATAGTTTATTATGTCGTGCTCTTTAGCCTTATCCACATATTCATCTCTGTCTGTTTCATCGTCTTTCATATCGTCATCACCTTGTGCTTGCGTGTCATTATCAAACCTGTATGTATGGTTTGTCGTCCCTATCATGTCAAGGTTTTCATAAAAGGACTGGCTTTCCTGCCTGTAAAGGATGCGTCCGTTCTTCATGTCTATCCATGTATGGGCTTCCTCTATCTTTTGAAGCCTTCTACCGTCCTGGCATTCCACATTTGGCAGCGAAAGACAGACTGATGATGTAGCGGCAGTGCTTATCCTTGCCACATTGTGTATCGTGTCACGGCCATTCTCTATGATTTTGCCATAGCCGTCGTATCTTACTATATTGCAGCCATCTTCACCCATCTGGTATTTATCACAATACTTTCCCGAGGATAAATACGCGGATTTTACGCTGTCATTATATGACAGCAGCCCCGGCATAGCCATAAGCGGTACGTCATACCGAAGAAGCACTTGTGGTGTCTCATATAAAGACTGGTACACGCCATGTTCCCTTATTAAGTATTTCCGCAGGCTATTGGAATCATACACAGTAAGAACTGTATCTCCTTCAATTACATAATTGACAGTATGCCTGTCTCGGCTATGTCTTGATTCATTGAAAATCCAAGTATAAGACTTGCCGGAAAAAGACACATCGGGACTATTGACGGGGACAAGTGTTATCTTTCCTGTCGCGTCACAAGACATAAGGTTTTCTTGACGAAACACTTCCTGAGCCATACTGTAATGGCCAAAGGTCAAGATAAATAGCAGTAATATCAGTCTCATGCCAACCTGTGTTTTTGTTTGTCATTAGTATTATCTTTGCAAATATAATAAAAAAAAGAAAAATCAAGTCAGTTTAGATAGGAAATATAATTATGATTAAAGAGAAGAGGGGAGAGAGGAGAGAGAATACCTTTGCAAATATGGAGATAATAATTGTCCTAATGCAGCGAACACGAAGAAAGACATCTCTCTCCCCCTCTCCACTCTCCCCTCTCCTCTTTATCTAAATCTTATTCCGCGAACTTCTTGGCCGCACGCAACTGATGCCTCATAGCACTCAGGAACTGCTGCGTCTCCTGCAACACATTCAGATAGACAAGCGAAACATGGAGCGACTTGTTATCCGCCGAGCGCTGCATACGGTCGAGATGACGCTTGCGAATCACCGAAAGCTCATCCTTCACACGGTCGGCATCGGCAAGCACGTCGCGATAGTTGTCAAAACGACCGGTGGAAATCAGCTCCTCACTCTGTTTCAACAGCTCGTTCACCTTATTACGGATAGTATCAAATTCCTCTACACACACCTGTGGAAGCGGATTGAAATTGTTCTCCACGTGTTCCTTCACCGGCTCAAGCATACGCAGCAGAGCATACATCAGTTGGCTGTTGCTGTTGTAGCCGAGATGGAACCACGTATTGCTCTCGAGGGCCTTTGCCTGCGGACACCGCTTCAGCACAAGCATTTCCTGACGCCGATATTTCTTCAGTTCTTTCTGCTCGGCCTTTATCATGCGCACGCTGCGGCGCAAATTGCGCACTTTCTCATGGGCAAAGCCTTCTACGATGGTGTTGAACTGCTCGAGGGCGAAATGGCATACGAAGCTCTGGGTCCTGCTGACACGCTTCTGCAACATCTCCCACACAAGCTCGGAATCGCGCGTGCGCATCATCAGTTGGAACATTCCTTTCTCCTTTTCGCTCTCCGCCGTCTTCGCTTTGTACTTGCGGTTGGAGCGTATCAGCAGATACACCACAAGGGCGATGAAGCCGAAACGCACGGGTATGCCGCCGACGAACATCAGCAGGCAGACGATGCCGCAAATGGTGAAGGCTGCTCCGGCAGTGACAAACCAGCCGCCGATGACCGACAACACGCCTGTAACGCGGAACACGGCACTTTCCCTCCTCCATGCTCTATCGGCGAGCGAAGAACCCATTGCCACCATGAAGGTTACGTAGGTGGTAGACAGCGGCAGCTTCAGAGCAGAGCCTACACTGATGAGCATCGATGCGAGAACGAGGTTAACGGCCGCACGCACCACATCGAACGCAGCACCCTCGTCTTCGAGTATCATCTCGTTTTTGTTGAACCGCTTCCCTACCCACACTCTCGCTCTCTGCGGAACGAGGGAGGCGAGGTTGCTGCCTAAGTCTTGTATAACGCGAACGATGCTGCGGGCCGCACGCGAGGAACCGAACATCTCATCGCCTTCGTCCTGCCGCGCCAAGTCTACGGAGGTCTTCACCACATTCTGCGCCTTCTTCGACGTATTGATGGCGATAATCATCACCAGTCCGGCAAGGGCGAGATAAATGGGCGGCGTCATCGCGCTCGACGACAGCGAGGTCATCAGAAAGTCAGTCGGTGCGACTCCATTGGCATTCGCCATATAGTCGTTATACGAGTCAAGTCCTGCGAGCGGCACGCCGATAAAGTTCACAAGGTCGTTACCCGCAAACGACATGGCAAGGGCAAACGTACCAATCAATACCACGACCTTGAAGACATTCACCCTAAGAGCATTGAGAATCTGCATCACGACAGCCGAGACGGCAAACGTAGCCACAATCAGCATCTGCATATTAGCGTCTATCCACTGCCGCGCATCGTCCGAAATATAGGGCGACTTGCCCAGCCCTTTCAGCAGGATGAAGTAGGCCAATACGGTGAAGGCGATGCCTCCGAACACGCCCGTGGCATAGCGCGAATGACCTTTGTAGTTGAATGTGAAGACGATGCGCGACAGCCACATTACGACGATGCCGAAGAAGAAGGCAATAGCCACCGACACGAAGATGGCGATAATCACGCTCAGTGCCTTGTCGGAGTTGAGCAGGTCGGCAAGCGAAAGCGACGGGTCGGCAAAGACCTTCACCGTAGCGAGCACAAACGTACCACCGAGCAGCTCGAACACAAGCGACACGGTGGTGGAGGTTGGCATTCCGAGCGTATTGAACATATCGAGCACTATCACGTCTGTTACCATCACGGCGAGGAAAATCACCATCACCTCGTCGAACGAGAAGCCCGACGGGTTCATTATTCCGTGCCGGGCGACGTCCATCATGCCAGTAGACATCACCGCGCCCACCGCCACTCCGAGCGATGCCACAACGAGAATGGTTCTGAACTTCGCCACCTTCGCTCCGATAGCCGACTGCATGAAGTTCACAGCATCATTGCTCACGCCCACGAACAGGTCGAACACTGCCAGACAGAGCAGGAAAATCACGATACAAAGATAAATTGTAGTCATATCTATACCTATTTATTTATAATGTTATCTCTTTGCTGCAAAATTAATCTGATGATGTTACAATTATGTTACAAAGATATTAAAAGGAAATGAAGCCCGAAGAGCGGGAACGAAAATCACCAAATTATCAGTGATATTTTTACTCGCTATCGCTCTAAAAAATAGTAAATTTTATTTACAAAAATACCTCTCCGAAAACATGGCCCTTTCGTGCTAACGAACGTTAAATATAGGTCTCGTTACTCATTTCCGATGATTTTTGTGTCGCAAAAATCCCAATTCAAAACTCAAAATTCGTAATTCAAAATTCCAAAACAGCCTCCGTTAGAAAAAAATCGGGTCGATTTTCGTCAAATTTTGTCGTCCGCCGAAACACTAAAAAATGCCGTTTTCGAGCGATTTAACGTTTGTTAGCTTTCAAAAGTGGCACTTTTAGAGTGCGTTTTAGGCCGTTTTGCATTGCAACGGGATAGGTTTTGAAGGCCAAAAGTGGCTCCGTTGGCGTCTAACGGAGCCTCCGTTGCAATTTTACGAGGTTTATTTTGCGTTCTAAAATGGCCGATTTCGCAGTAAAACCGCATAAACATCTGATTATCAATGCTTTAAGTCAAAATCACCAAAAATGCCGTATTTTTTGATATTTTCAGCCGAGGAGGATTTTGGCGAAAATACAGCGAGTTTTCAACGGTTATTTGTAAAGATTTTTAACCTAAAGACTTGCGCATTACGGAAAAAGGGCTCACCCGATAAATTGTAGGATTACGTTCACCACAGAGGCACAGAGGACACGGAGATTTATATAGCATTACAAACTCAGAGTTTATGCCTGAAGGCATAGAGAACACAGAGCCGGCAATTCACATCATTGTCTCCAAAATTCTTGTAGGCTCTGTGGACTCCTGATGCCGCAGGCATCTGCTCTGTGAGCGAATATTACCGAGTGAAGAAAACTCCGTGGCCCTGTGTCTCTGTGGTGAGAAATAATTTAATATAATCTGTACCCTATATTTTTCCGTTGAACCAGAAAAAGGTGCAAATCTTGAAACAGAATAAGAATAAAAGGTGCTGTGTCAAAATAGGCGCAGCCTCTTTTTTTTATATGGTGTAAAACA
>URER01000057.1 GCA_900547005.1 uncultured Prevotella sp. | reverse complement strand
CCTCTATCGCATTGCTAAACTTTACGCCTACCCACACTAAATAACTACTGAGCCGCCATTCCCCCACCGGAGGATAAGGGGGCAAAAGAAAAGCCGATTTCCACATGGAAACCGACTTTTCTTTTGCTCTTTATATGGTCGGGATGACTGGACTTGAACCAGCGACCTCACGCCCCCCAGACGCGTGCGCTAACCAACTGCGCTACATCCCGATAGATATTAAACGCAAAACGAATGACAGAGAGACTCTCGGCGTATCCGTATTTGCGACTGCAAAAGTACTGACTTATTATGAGAATTGCAAATTTTCAAACATCTTTTTCGTCTTTACCGATTATATTTGCTACTTTTGCACATATAATATATATGTCCGCGCGAAGACTAAACAACCGCGCAACCCAATAATACAGAATCGACAATATGCAATATATAGTAAAAGCACCAAACAGGATAAAAGCAGAGATAAATCTGCCGGCATCGAAAAGTATCAGCAACCGGGTTCTTGTGATTCACTCCTTGTCGGGGGGCAACTCCACGCTGCACAATCTATCCGACTGCGACGACACACAAGTGATGATAAACGCGCTGCGGGATATGCCCGAAGTGATAGATATTAAGGCGGCGGGCACGGCTATGCGCTTCATGTCGGCATATCTGAGTGTTACCGAGGGAGAGCACGTGATAACGGGAACGGAGCGAATGAAGCATCGCCCCATCGGTGTACTGGTAGACGCCTTGCGCCGTTTGGGTGCCGATATCGAATATGTGGGCGAACAGGGCTATCCGCCGTTGCGCATCAGAGGAAAGCAATTAGAGGGCGGAACGCTTGAGGTGCCGGGCAATATCAGTTCGCAATACATCTCGGCGCTGCTCATGATTGGCCCTGCCTTGCGCAACGGTCTTGAGCTGCGCCTCACAGGCGACATCATCTCGCGCCCGTATATCGACCTCACGCTGCACGTGATGCATGAGTTCGGATGCAAGATTGAGTGGTCGTCAGTTGACACCATCAGCGTGAAGCCGCAGCGGTATGACGACCGCGAATATGTGGTGGAGAACGACTGGAGCGCATCTTCCTATTGGTATGAGATGCTTGCGCTGTCGGAGGACAAGGAGAACGGTGTCGTCCTGCCTGGTCTGCGCGATGCTTCACGTCAGGGCGATTCGGTGGTGAGATACCTTTACAGTCTGCTCGGGGTGAAGACCGCGTTCAAGGATGGCGATTCCGGACAGGACACTAAGGTGGCGCTGACCCGCCATTTCAGTGCGTTGACGCGCATGGACTATGATTTCATCAATCAGCCCGACCTCGCCCAGACCTTTGTCGTTACTTGTTGTGCGCTCGGCATACCATTTCATTTCACGGGCTTGGCATCGTTGAAGATTAAGGAAACCGACCGGATAGAGGCACTGAAAACCGAGATGCGCAAGCTGGGCTATGTCCTCCGCGACATGAACGACTGCGAATTGGAGTGGGACGGTGAACGCTGCGAGGCCGAAGATAATCCGTCCATCGACACATACGAGGACCATCGCATGGCTATGTCGTTCGCCCCGCTTGCCATAACATTAGGCTGCATACGGATAAACAATCCCGAGGTGGTGAGCAAGTCATATCCCAACTACTGGGATGACCTGCGCAAGGCCGGCTTCGAGATTACCGAGGAATGATTTTATGGGCGTTTTCATGCAGTAGGATGATAAAGAATACACCGGTATTATGACTATTATAATAATATGTGTAGCCGCGATTGTCGTGTTAGGAGTGGTTGTTGCGCTCTTCTCGCGTGGTAATGGCGATGATAATATAGTTGTCGCTTCGGGCGATTGCTCCTCGTGCGACGGCAACGACCCGAAGTGCGAGCAGGTCTGCATGATGGAGGCGGCGACGAAAGAGATTGAGTATTTCGATGATGAAGAGCTGGACGCGTTTCGCGGCCGTGCGGCCGATGACTATACAGACGATGAGGCCGAGCAATTTCGCGAGGTGCTTTACAGTATGCGTCAGGACGAGGTGGCCGGCTGGAACCGCAGCCTCATCTTGCGCGAGATAAACGTTCCCAATCAGATTCGCGACGAGCTTATCATGCTGATAGGCGGTTAAGACAATAAAACAGGCATTTTTCGGTTTATTAATAGTGAGTTTCCGTAAATACAGACATATTGTTCCCATCCTTTTGGTTGCCTTGATTATGGTAACCGTGGGATGTTCTACTCAGAAGAATACGGCCCAAAGTCGTTGGTGGCATTCCTTCAACGCAAACTACAACACATATTTTAATGGCTCGCAGGCTTACATAGACGGAAGTCTGGAAAAGGAAAACGGCAACAAGGATAACTTCACCGAAATTATCCCCCTCTACACCGTTGGCAACAAAGCAAGCCGCGAGCTGGGCAAAGCCAACTTCGACCGCGCCATAGAGAAGTCGCAAAAGGCAATCCATAAGCACAGCATCAAGAAACGGCCGGAGTGGACAAAGAGCCGCAAGAAGACCGAGAAGGACATTGAATGGCTGAGCCGCCGCGAATATAACCCGTTCCTTTGGAAGGCGTGGATGCTCATGGGCAGGTCGCAATTCCATAAGGGCGCGTTCGACGAGGCTGCCGCCACATTCTCCTATATGAGCCGTCTTTACAGCACACAACCCGCCATCTACGGCAAGGCCCGCGCGTGGTTGGCGAAGTGCTACGTGGAGGAAGGCTGGCTGTATGATGCCGAAGACGTGATACGCAATATGCAGCGCGACTCCCTCCATTGGCGGGCTGTGAAGGAATGGGACTACACTTACGCCGACTACTATATCCATACGGGTGAATTCGACAAGGCTATCCCTTACTTGCGCAAGGTCATCAAGCACGAGATGAGGCGCAAGCAGCGTGCCCGCGAGTGGTATCTGATGGGGCAGTTGCAGGCCGCTGTGGGCAATAAAGCCGAGGCTTACAAGGCTTTCAAGCACGTAATCAGGCAGAATCCTCCTTACGAACTGGAGTTCAACGCACGAATCTCGATGACCGAAGTGATGGCAAAGGGCAAGTCGAAGCAGATGGTCGGCCGTCTGAAACGAATGGCGGCGTCGGACAACAACAAGGAATATCTCGATCAGGTGTACTACGCTATGGGTAACATCTACCTTGCGGAGAAAGACACAACGAAGGCTATCGAGGCATACGAGAAAGGCAACGAGAAGGCGACACGCAGCGGAATAGAGAAGGGTGTGCTGCTTTTGCATCTCGGAGACCTGTATTGGGCGAAGGAGAAATACGGCGATGCGAAACGCTGTTACGGTGAGGCCATCGGTTTATTGGATAAGGAGCGTAAGGACTACAAGCAACTTTCAGACCGCTCAAAGGTACTCGACGAGTTGGTGCCATATACCGATGCGGTTTATTTGCAGGACTCGTTGCAGGCTCTCGCGGCCATGCCGGAGGAGGAACGCAACAAGGCTATCGACCGCGTTATAGACGCATTGAAGAAGAAAGAACGGGAGGAAAGGAAGTTGCAGGCACAAGCCGAGGCCGAGAAAGCACAGTCGCAGAACGGCGGAAACATCAATAACACACCGACAACACCCACCGGCAATCAGCAGGAAAAGGGACTTTGGTACTTTTATAACCAAATGGCGGTGAATCAGGGTAAGACCACTTTCCAACGACAGTGGGGCAAACGCGAGAACATCGACGACTGGCAGCGAATCAATAAGACCGTTGTTGGAACGGTGGGCTCTACTTCCGATGTCGACGAACTGACCGATGAGCAGCGCGATTCCATTTTCGCTGCCGAGCAGTTGCAGGACTCTTTGGCCCAGGTTGCGGACAGTGCACAGAACGATCCTCACAAACGCGAATACTATTTGAAGCAGATTCCGTTCACTCCCGAGCAGATAGCGGAGAGCAACAACATCATAACCGACGGCTTGCATCATGCCGGTGTGATTTTCAAAGACAAGTTGGATAACCTTCCTTTGGGCGAGAAAAACCTGCGCCGACTTGCCGACAACTATCCCGACTACGAGAATATGGATGATGTCTACTATCATCTTTATCTGTTATATTCACGACTCAACAGGCCACAGACGGCCGAATCATACGTCGATATGCTTAAAAATAAGTTTCCTGAGAGCAAGTGGACGGCACTGTTGTCCGACCCTTACTTCAAGGAGAACGCCCGTTTTGGCACGCATATCGAAGACTCTATCTACACAGCTACATACGAAGCGTTCAAGAAAGACCGCTATAATGAAGTGGCTGGCAATGTCCGTGTGTCCGAAACCCGATTCCCGTTGGGTGCCAACCGCGACAAGTTCCTATTCATCGGAGGTCTGAACAAACTCAATAATGGCGATGCTGAGGGCTGTCTTGCCGATATGAAGACCGTGGTGGAGAAGTATCCACAGAGCCGAATCAGTGAGATGGCCGGCATGATAATCAACGGCGTGAACGCAGGGCGACGCTTGCGAGGCGGCCGCTTCACTCTCGGCGACGTGTGGACAAGGCGAAATGTGGTGCTTAACGACAACGACACAACCAAGCGCGAAGCATTCTCGCCCGACCGTCTGGCCGATTTCAAGTTCCTTTTGGTATATAGTCCCGACTCAGTCGACGAGAATAAGCTGCTCTTCGAGATGGCGAAGTTTAACTTTACCCACTTCGTTGTGCGCAACTTCGACATAGAAATAGCCGACCTCGACGGTCTCCATCAGATGCAACTCAGCGGTTTCCGCAGCTTCGACGAGGCCTATCAGTATGCCCGCGAGATGTACAACACGAAGACGCTGGCGCAACTTTCCGCGAAGGCTAAGGCCGTAATCATCAGCGACAAGAACCAAAAGCTGCTCGAGACATATTATAGTTATAAGGACTACGAGGACTTCTACGCGAAGCATTTCGCCCCGCTGACGGTCAGCAAGCGCTATCTGTTGTCCGAACCGGCCGAGGTTGCCACTCCGCGCGAGCGCGATTTGGAAGAGGAAATATCGAGCAAAGCTCCGACGCAGGACGATATTGACGACATGATGGAGGGCGGAACGCCTATTGATACAGGATTCGAAATTCCTTCAGAAGATGCCGCTCCGACATCTCCGGCAACCGTTCCAAATGATGAAACCGTTATTCCGAATGACGACATCGCTGTTCCGGTCGAAGAAACGGCTGTTCCTGATAATGAGACTGTAATTATTCCGAATGACGAGATAGTTGTTCCGGCAGAGGAAACGGCACCGGCCGAACCGCAAACAACGGTTATTGAAACACCACAGATACCTGTTGAAACGCCTGACAAGCCCGTTGATGCACCGCAGGGCAAGCAGACTGAAGCTCCGAAAAAGTTGACCGAAACACCTAAAGAGCCAATCGAAACGCCTAAAAAGCCTGTCGAAGCACCGCATGACAAGCCTGTCGAGACACCGAATAAGCCTGTCGAACCGACAACTCCGGCAACAGAGGAAGACGTCTTCATCTTTAATGATGACGAAACAGGCGTTCCACAGAACAATAACACCAAGACTCAACCTCAGAATTTCGATATCGAGGACGAGTATTATGAACTTGACGGATTTTAAGATATATGAGCAACGGACTATTACTTTGGGTAGATGACGAAATAGAACTCCTCAAGGCACACATTATTTTCCTTGAGAAGAAAGGTTATGAGGTTATGACCGTGAGCAACGGAAGCGATGCCATAGACCAATGCAGCCAACAGACGTTCGACTTAGTGCTGCTCGATGAGCAGATGCCGGGCCTCAGCGGACTGGAGACCTTGCAGAGGATAAAGGACATTCAGCCAGCCACGCCAATCGTAATGGTAACGAAAAGTGAGGAAGAAAACATCATGGACCAGGCCATCGGCTCGAAGATTGCCGACTATCTGATAAAGCCCGTGAACCCGAATCAGATTCTCTTGACGCTCAAAAAGAACATCCATCGCAAGGAAATCGTTACAGAAGTAACGCAGACGGGATATCAGCAGGATTTCATGGAAATCTCGATGCAGATACAGGACTGCCGCACTTTCGATGACTGGGTGAGCATCTACAAACGTCTGACCCACTGGGAACTGGAGCTGACGAGTACTGACAGCAGCATGACGGAGATGCTGAAGATGCAGAAGGAGGATGCCAACGGGGGCTTCGCTAAGTTCATCAAGAAGAATTACATGAACTGGATAGAGGCCAAATCCACACCTTCCGGCAGTCAAGACAAGGGCGATGTGCCCACAATGTCAACGGATATATTCAAGAGCAAGGTCTTCCCGATGCTCGATAACGGCGAGAAAGTATTCCTCATCGTTATCGACAACTTCCGCTACGACCAATGGAAAGTACTCTCGCAAGAGATTGGAGATATGTTCGACATAGAGGAAAGCCTCTATATGAGCATCCTCCCTACCGCCACACAGTACGCCCGCAACGCCATCTTTAGCGGACTTATGCCTTTGCAGATAGCCCGGATGTTCCCCGATTTGTGGGTAGACGAGGACGAGGAAGAAGGCAAGAACCTGAACGAAGGGCCGCTTATCGGCACACAGATAGAGCGTTTCCGCCGCCACGATAAATATTCATACACGAAAATCAACGACTCCGGTGCGGCCGAGAAGTTCATGCAGCAGTTCAACAACTTGAAGCAGAACGACCTAAATGTGGTTGTCGTCAACTTCATAGATATGCTGTCGCACGCCCGCACGGAGATGAAGATGGTGCGCGAACTCGCCAACAACGAGAGCGCATACCGGTCAATCACGCTCAGTTGGTTCCGTCATTCCGTGCTTTTCGAACTGTTCAGAATGCTTTCTCAGACTGATTGCACGGTGCTGATAACAACCGACCACGGCTCGATACGCGCCACCCGACCGGTGAAAATCATCGGCGACCGCAATACAAACACCAACCTGCGTTATAAGCTCGGCAAGAACCTGAGCTATAACGACAAGGAGATATTCGTGATAAAAGAACCGGCAAAGGCCCAACTGCCGTCGCCCAACCTGAGCACGTCTTATGTCTTTGCCACCGGCGATGCCTTTTTTGCATACCCAAACAACTATAATTACTACGTGAGCTACTACAAGGACACGTTCCAGCACGGCGGTATCTCGATGGAGGAAATGCTCGTTCCGCTTATCACCCTGCGCCGTAGAGACCGGGGATAAGTCGTTCTCACGTTCGCGGAAAGGTATGGTTTAGAATTTAAGAACAATAAAAGAAGAAGGAAATAAGATAATGAAGATAAAGATAGAAAGCCCCGAAAAGTTGCATGAGGCAGCCCGATTGTTCGTAGAAAACAAAGGCAAGGGCAATGTTTTCGCGTTTTATGGCAAGATGGGAGCCGGCAAGACCACATTTATTAAGGCCATTTGCGAGGTGCTTGGAGTGGAGGATGTCATAACATCCCCGACGTTCGCGTTAGTCAACGAGTACACTTCCGGCGACGGCGACCCCATCTATCACTTCGATTTCTACCGTATAAAGAAGCTCGACGAAGTGTATGACATGGGCTATGAGGATTATTTTTACAGCGATTCGTTATGCTTCCTTGAGTGGCCCGAGCTGATAGAGGAAATCCTTCCCGAGGATGCCGTGAAGGTAACAATCACAGAAATGGGTGATGGCAGCCGCGAGGTGGAGTTCTGATTTCTTTGAAAAGAGGTAAAAAGTGAGAGGTAAAAGGCGGGAAGTAAGAGATAAAAGGTGAGAAGTAAGAGGTAAGAAGTAAGAGAAATGTCTGAACTCCTGCAACTCCAGAACTCCTCTCTCCTTATAAGGAATTATCTTCTCCCCTTAAAAAACCTCTGCATTATTTCCCTGCACTCATCCTCAAGCACCCCCGCCACAACCGTGGCCTTTGGGTGGAAAGCCTTTGGTGCAATCAGCCTGTATCCCCTTTTCTCGTCCGGCGCGCCATAAACGATGCGCGGAATCTGCGCCCAGCCAATCGCCCCGGCACACATCGGACACGGCTCCACGGTAACATAAAGCGTGCAATCGGTCAGATATTTCCCTCCGAGCGTATTTGCCGCTGCCGTTATCGCCTGCATCTCCGCGTGAGCAGTCACGTCGCATAACGTCTCCGTGAGGTTATGCGTCCGCGCGATGATTCTATCCCGGCAAACCACTACCGCCCCGATGGGAATCTCCCCCTCGTCGAAAGCCTGCCTCGCCTCGTCCAGCGCGCGCTGCATATACATCTCGTCTTTCTTCTGTTGCTCCTCTGTATGTGTCATAAACCTTTATCCTTAGACATCTTTCCTTATTTCAAATGCAAATGTACCCAATATTTTTAATTATCAATTACTGCTGTACGATATTTTTTAAAGTTCACTACGAATCAGGGCTGACACTTCTCATGAAGTCTCAGCCCCTTTTGGTTACCTTTGTATTTAAGAAAAAACGTACTATAAGCAAAGATATCCATTTTACCGGCCAGCAATAATAAAATATTATCTTATTACTTTCCGTCCGTTGTGTATGTATATGCCCGACTTTACAGGCACGGAATTGAGACGCATTCCAGAGAGCGTGAACCACGCGCCGGATGCATTCTTGACGTTGCTTGCATGGACTTGGCAGATGCCCGTCACCTCATCGTCCTCATAGGGGATGAGTCCTCCGGTCACGAGATTGTCCGCCTTGTCTGGCTCGGGGAAGTATTCAGGACGCGCCTTCGGATAAGTAAGATTTACGGTGAGTCTGTCGTTGGCCTCGTTGTTGTCGCCGTTGTTGTGTATTCCGTCGAGCCATGCGGTGAGAGTGTGTTCTCCCGATGTTACTATCCACGTCAGTTTGTCAGTCCATTTCTTCGCACCCATTCCGCCACCGCCTGTCGGTGTCAGCACGGCAGTCTTTCCCGACTCTATCGTAGTCTCCGCATCGCACCACACAATAGAGCCTGTGCCGTAGTCGAAACCGTCAATCTGCCACTGCACGCCATTGTTTGGCCTCAGCGTCACAGTATTTGTTCCGAGGTTGGCAACCAGCACATGGGGTACAAGCTCATCGCCCACGTTTATCGTCTCCTTGTCGCCATCGCCCTTCTCGAACCACACTTTCATCACGGCCATGTCCGTTCCGGGTGATGTTACAATCTCCGTCTGTCCCTCATTAGGGTCTGCCACCTCTACATTGACACGCTTCTCACGGCTGTTGTTGTCGCGGTTGGTCTCGTGTTTCATTTTGCCCGTCGGGTCAATCAGAGCCTTGAAAGTGTGTTTTCCCGTCTCTGCGAGCCATGTGCCGTTGAATTCCAGCGTCTTGGACGCCCCGGCCTTCAGACCGCCTTTCACGCTGATTGAATATTTGGAGTTCTCGTCTACGGTTACTATCACGCTGAACTTGGCGTTCTCCGGTATGTCATTCGCGCCCTTGTTGTCGATGCGCACACGGAACGACACCTCGTCACCGGCATAGATATTATGCTTGTTTTTATTTGTCAGCCAGTCTATTCCGGTCAGCACCACATCGTAGTCGGTGAGCGTCTCAAACGGGTCTTCGGCAGGTTCTATGTCCATTGCGTCTGGATAAGGAGGCGTGTCATATTCCTCGTCTGTCCACTCCCAGCTTGTCGGCGCAGCGTTCCAGAACGGCCAAGAGGCATATTGGTTCAGCGTGTTGCCCACCGTTGCCGCAGGTACGGAACCGCGGGTGATGAGGAACTTGTTCCATGAAATACCGTCGTTAGTCTCTAAATTACCTGCGCCGACGCTGTGATCGCTCGCGCTGTAGTTCACAGTCTGCTTGCAGAGACCAGCCCCGTTGCAGTAGAGGCCGTCGAAGACGATGCCCGTCATGGCGTTCTTGATGCGTACAATCTCGGCCGGCGACTCATAAACGTAGTTGTTTCTGAACACAACGTTCTTCACATTACCCTCGAGGTCGATGGCCGCATAGTCGCGTCCCCAGCACTCCCACGGCGTGCCGCAACGCACAAGATAGTTGTTCTCCACCAATATTGGTTCCTCGGCAGATGTCGTTGCGAAGCCCGGACCGGGGAAAGACGTGTTCAGGTGTATACCCGATGCCATGAACATATCACATATATAGTTGTTGTAAACCTTTTGGTTCTTACCGCCGTATATGGCCACGCCACCCGCGCGCCATACGAAGTCGATGGTGTTGTAGGCGAAGACGTTGCCCGATTCGTCCTTCACGTTCTCGGTGTTGTTCCAGCAAGCCAGTCCGTCATCGCCATTGTTGCGCACCGAACAGTTGAATACAGCCGCGTTAGACGTACCCTGACAGAAGTTCACACCGTCAGCATAGTTGTTGCGCAAACGGCAGTTCACCACACGCACACCGTCGGAGCAGCGTCTGGGCGACGAATTATAGTCGCCAAACCATAGGCCGCATTCAAAGTGTTCTTCCCATACGTCATGTATCACCGAGCCGCCACACCAGATGTCCATAAAGCATTTATAGACCGCATTCTCGCCATGACGGTCGGCAAGATTGGAGTTTATATACATATGGCAGAACTCAATGTTGTCCATCTCGTTAGACTTGAAAGGGCCGTTGCTCGGATTTCCACCCGAGATGCCGCCACCATATTGCCCGAATCCCGTAAATTGCAGATTCGTATGCCATATACCCGCGCCCATAATCTTGATATTCTTGCCGGCGATGCTCCACATCTGCCCCAACTTCCATGTACCTTCCGGGATAAAGACGATACCTCCGCCTGCCGCTCTTGCTGCAGCCACAGCCTTGTTGAACGCATCCACGTTATCGGCAGCCGATGTGCTTGCGCCGTATGACGTAACATCAAAAACCGGTCTTCCCTCATCGTTGTCATCGTTGGGGTCGAGTGCCTCGGCCACCACCTCGGTCTCGATAAAGTCTACTCCAACCTCTTCGCCCGACGCGCACTCAACTTTTATGATGTCGCCGGGAACGAGAACCCGGCTCAGACGCACGTGTTTCTCATCGAAGCAGAAACAAGGCGCAGTACCACCAGACTGGCTCCCC
>URER01000056.1 GCA_900547005.1 uncultured Prevotella sp. | reverse complement strand
TTTATGTTTTACACCATATAAAAAAAAGAGGCTGCGCCTATTTTGACACAGCCCCCTGTTTCTTACGTTCTAACTGTTAATTACTTAACAGAATCAGCTACAGCGCTATCAGCTACAGCAGAGTCAGCAACAACTGAATCTACGTTCTCAGTGCTATCAGCTACTGAATCTACGTTTTCACCAGCCTTAGTGTTGTTACCACAAGATGCGAATGAGATAGCTGCTACAGCTACGAACATCAAAACTAATTTCTTCATTTTTCTTTGCTTTTTAAATCTGTAAAACAATCATTTGTTTATTAAAACGATGCAAAGGTAAGTATTTTTTTGATACCGTGTTCTTTTTTTAGCAACTTTTTTTATGATGCTTGTGTAACTTTTTTATAAGTGTTTGATTATCAGTGTGATACAGATGCTTAATAAATGTTAAGCATTTAGTAAGCCCACGCAATTAACTAAATACTGTGAATTTAAGTGTTCGTTTGATTGTGTAAATCGAATTAAAAACTTACCTTTGCATGACAGATTCTATATGTGTTGTCTTATGATACAAATGAGATTAACACGACTTTGTCGTTCTATATATAATAGGTATGATAGATACATCAGTATTTCAAGGAAAGAAAGCTGCCTTTTACACGCTTGGTTGCAAACTTAATTTCTCTGAAACTTCGACATTTGGAAGAATGCTTCATGAAATGGGAGTCGCTACGACGAAAAAAGGCGAAAAAGCAGATATATGTCTTATTAATACGTGTTCGGTTACGGAGGTTGCCGACCATAAATGCCGTCAGGCCATTCATAGGCTTGTGCGCCAAAATCCCGGTGCGTTAGTTGTTGTTACTGGTTGTTATGCCCAGTTGAAACCGAAGAGAGTCTGCGAGATTGATGGGGTTGACCTTGTTCTTGGAAGTAATGAAAAGGCCAATCTGATACAATTCTTGTCAGATGCATGGATAGCAAAGGCCTCGCAGCCCGATACTGTTCTCCATAAAAGTTTTTCAGTGAGCACTAAAGACATTAAATCATTTGCCCCTTCGTGTTCGCGAGGCAATCGTACACGTTACTTCTTGAAAGTTCAAGATGGTTGTAATTATTTTTGTACCTATTGTACTATTCCTTATGCACGTGGCTTTTCAAGGAATCCGTCCATCGATTCACTTGTCAAACAAGCGGGACAGGCGGCATCTGAGGGTGGTAAAGAGATAGTCCTTACAGGCGTGAACATCGGTGATTTTGGTAGAACTACGGATGAACGCTTTATAGACCTTGTGCGTGAACTTGATAAAGTAATCGGCATAAAGCGTTTTCGTATAAGTAGTATAGAGCCTGATTTGCTCGATGATGAGCTAATAGAATATTGTTCGCACTCTCGGGCTTTTATGCCGCACTTCCATATCCCTCTTCAAAGTGGTTCCGATACGGTTTTGAAGTTAATGCATCGGCGTTATGACCGTGAACTGTTCGCTCATAAAATCAGATTGATAAAGGCACAAATGCCGGATGCGTTTATTGGGGTTGATGTTATGGTGGGTACACGTGGTGAAACGCCGGAGTGTTTTGAGGAGTGTTATGACTTCCTGAATGCGCTCGATGTTACCCAATTACACGTATTTCCTTATTCTGAGCGTCCGGGTACGGCGGCTCTGAATATTCCTTATATTGTTTCTCCTTCCGACAAAAAAATACGCTCGAAGCGACTTCTTGAGCTTTCTGACGCCAAGACGCAGGCTTTCTATGCCAAGTATATAGGTACTACGGCAGAAGTATTGTTTGAGAAAGCTCCTCGAGGAAAGGCCATGCATGGTTTCACGCGCAATTATATACGTGTAGAGTTGCCACCGGCATTGGCACGTGATGAGTATGATAATCAGTTGATAACGGTAAGGTTGGGCGACTTCAACCATGACCAGACGGCATTAATGGCTATATTATGAAGCTGGCAATAGTTATTCTTAATTGGAATGGGCAGAAGATGTTGGAAAAATATCTTCCTTCTGTTGTGAACTATTCTCGCAGTGACGCTACCGTGATAGTAGCAGACAATGCGTCGACAGACAATTCCGTAGATTGGTTAAAAGTTCATTATCCAGATGTAAAGCTAATACTCCTTGACAAGAATTGGGGGTTCGCAGAAGGCTATAATAAAGCCTTAAAGCAAGTGGATGCCGAGTATTATCTGCTTTTGAATTCTGATGTGGAGGTTTTCCACGAATGGCTTACGCCCATGTTAGAGTTTATGGATAGTCGTCCGGATGTGGCAGCTTGCCAGCCTAAGTTGCTTTCTGTTTATGACAGGGACTCTTTTGAGTATGCCGGAGCCTGTGGCGGATATTTGGATAAATACGGCTATCCGTTTTGTCGTGGCAGAATATTCGATGTGGTAGAGGAGGATAACGGACAATATGACGATTGTGTGGAAATACTTTGGGCTACAGGAGCCTGCTTGATGATACGTAGCGCAGACTATTGGTCGGTAGGAGGATTTGACGGGCGTTTCTTTGCTCATAACGAAGAGATTGACCTATGTTGGCGTTTGCATCTTCGTGGCCGCAAAATCTATTGTGTTCCCGATAGTGAGGTATGTCATGTCGGTGGCGGAACTCTGCCAAAGAGCAATCCGATGAAGACCTATCTGAATTTCCGTAATAATCTGACGATGCTTTATAAGAACCTGCCGGCGGAAGACTTGCGGCGAGTTATGATTATGAGATGGTTCCTCGACTATCTCGCGGCTTTCTCTACACTTATCCTAAATCGTAATGTGGGCGACTTCAAAGCAATTTTTAAGGCTCGACACGCATTCCGTAGATGGAGGACAGATTTTGATAAGGACAGAAAGACCTCAATTAATGAGCGCGTTCCTGTGTTGTCTATGCAGGAGCGAAAGCCTTATTCTATTCTTTGGCAGTATTACTTTAAAGGACGTAAACATTATTCAGAATTGCCATAATCTATCACGAAAGTGTAGATTATGGCAATATTACTTATATGCAATTCAATGAATTTCCCTTTTTGTAAAAGAACTAATCTATGCGTTCGATGATGTTTGGCATATCAATTTCCTTGCGCCATTCTTTTAAGAAAGCAAACCAGTCTTTTGCACTGTGGTAGCCAAACTCCTCGTTGTCGCTGGTGTATGTGATGCGATATTTAATCACATTCGATTGCGTATCAATAACAAAAGCATAATTATCTTTATTTGCCGGCTCTTCGCTCTTACGATACTCGTTTGGAACATATATGCCCAATCCTACGGTCTCGCGCTTATGTCCGGCCGAGTCCTTTTCGCCAGTTGGCCAATCCGTACCCCAGCAACCGCGTAACCCTTTCTTGTCGCTATATTCCGTAGAGTTCTTTACGTTGATTATTCCTGTGGAGAAATCCACTCCGTTCACATTTCTATTGAAGAATATATTAACTTCTGCATCTCTGCGTCCGGCATATAACGTGTATCTCGTTGTCATATTCAGTCTTGGAAGATCTGATATTGCTTTCCATCCTCGGTTTTCAACCTCTACGATAGTGCGTATTGGTCCGTTAGCCACGATACGTTGGGTGCGGAAGTTTACATCATCTATCATGGTAGGTGTTTGACCGTTCCATCCGCGAAACGCTCCCAATCCGAAAGTGTTGCCAACCCAAAGCACATCATCTCCGAATCCTTCTTCTTTCTGTTCCTTACTTGTATAGAATTGGGTCTTTTCCACTTCCAATCCTTTTTTGTATTTTCCATACAAATCCACGGTCTGACGCTTGTCGAAGTATATTCTCATAGCTATGAGTTCATTCTCAAAAGCCACTCCGTGATGATGTAGCAGATGATACGGGTCTTTCAGATTCTTTGGCACGGAAATCTCGTTCAGATAAAAATCGTGCGCATTCTTCTGCTTGATTTTCGGATTGCGCAACAATATTTCAGCGAATACCCTTGACGGATAGACGCGAGGTTCTCCCGTATCATATAGACATATTTTATATTCGAGTATTTGTCTTTTGTCTAAATCGGTTAGAAAGCACAGTTCGTCAAATGTTCCGTCACGGTCGAGATCGTCTAATTGTGAAGGAATTTCTTTCCCGTCAAGGGTAACAACAGCCGATTGCACATCCGTTTCCTTGTCGAGTTGCAATACAACCGGTTGTTCCTTGCGTATCTCTTTTGTCGGGTTTGTTATTTTTACAGAGAATGTTTTTTGTGCTAATGATACTTGGCTGATAGCAGCAAGAGTCAGCAAAGCTAATAGTTTTTTGTTCATAGTCTTTATCTTTCGTTTGTTTTATTGTCCCAAATAGAATTTCTCTTTGCAAATATACATATAAATTGCGATAATCTTGGAAATTCTTTTGACTAATTTCATTCTGTCAAAAATATTTACAAATAGCATCTTGAAACTTGCGGTATTTTCAGTCAAACTCTCTCTCGCTCTCAAAAATGTGAAAATAGGGCTTTTTAGTTAATGAGAAGCTAAGATTTTGATAATCAGAAGGTTATCTCGTTTAGGTGTGAAATTAGCCGTTTTGGGAGGCAAAATAGACCTCGTTGCAATGCGAAAGTGGCTCCGTTAGACGCCAACGGAGCCACTTTTGGGCATCAACGGAGCCTCCGTTGCACTCCAAAACGGCCTAAAACAGAGTCTAAAAGTGGCACTTTTGAAAGCTAACGAACGTTAAATGGGGCAAAAATGATGTTTTGGGGTGTTTTCAGAGATAGCAAATTTTGAAGAAAAACGACCCGATTTTTTTCTAACGGAGGCACTTTGGGAATTTTGAGTGGCGAATTTTGAGTTTGGAGTTGGATTTTTTGAGGTCGAAAAATCATCAAAAACGAGTAACGAGACCTATATTTAACATTCGTTTACATGAAAGGGCCGATTTT
This sequence comes from uncultured Prevotella sp., assembly GCA_900547005.1. Lineage (GTDB taxonomy): Bacteria > Bacteroidota > Bacteroidia > Bacteroidales > Bacteroidaceae > Prevotella. The sequence continues at coordinate 7,437 of URER01000056.1, read as the reverse complement.
CCGGAGAGGTAAAAATGACAAGAAATTTTACCAAATACCCCTTGTTTTATGGCTATAAAAACAAGGGAGAAGGGCATTTTTTTGCGAACGAAATAGGGCAAATAAAACTGCTATGGTAAACATAATATAATGAGAATATTGGAATATGGAGGGTGGGGAAATAGGAGAATCAATTATCGGGAGTGTGAAAATATATAGGAATTTATGTTGTGGTATGAGTTTTTTTTATTACTTTCGTACATAAAATAACTAATAAATGGAGCGTGGTTTCCAATTTTGGCAATATTTTAACAAGATTCAATTAATGCATTAACAATATCCTAATAAAATTTTTACCTTATGATGAATGCAGAATTATTGACTTTGAGCGTATTTGCAGCCTTGCAATTACATTGTTGCACATCGTCGGGCAAGTGCGACACATCCTATTCCGAAGTGGTTGACAGTACCGAGATAATAGTGGATTCCAATCGCGTGAGCAGTAGGAATATGCCGGACACTCTGACAATCTCGCTTTCCGGAGATATTATGATGGGTACTACATACCCCAATACGGCACTGCCGGCAAACGACGGACGTGATTTGTTTTCTGACGTAAAGCCGTTTTTGCAGGATGCCGACCTTGCTGTTGGCAATCTTGAGGGGACGCTGAGTAGCGGACTGCAATGTGCAAAACGCAAGTCGGCGCATACTTTCGCGTTCTCGACGCCACCTTCATACGTCGCTAATTTGAAGGATGCAGGCTATGATTTCCTTAGTATGGCTAATAATCATGCTATGGATTTTGGCGTGGCCGGTGTGAAATCGTCAGAGATGGCTTTGGACTCAGAGGGGATAAAATATGCCGGGATAAAAGGTAGGACCTCTATGGCTGTGGTAGAACGGAATGGCGTGAGGTTCGGACTTTGCGCTTTCGGACATAATGGTTATACGTATCGCACGCAGGAACTCGCCGGCGTGAAGACGATTCTTGACAGTCTGAAACAGTGTTCCGATATTGTGATAGTGTCGTTTCATGGCGGTGCCGAGGGCAGCGACAAGGGGCGTTTGCCTTATGGAAAGGAGATATTCCTCGGTGAAGACCGCGGTTCACTGCGTGAGTTCGCACGGTTTTGCATAGACAATGGCGCCGATATAGTTTATGGACACGGCCCCCATGTCGTGCGTTGTGTCGAAGTTTATAAAAATCGTTTTATAGCTTACAGCCTCGGAAACTTCTGTACGCCATACGGGATGAACCTTACCGGGACGTTAGGTTATGCACCCGTGATAACAGTGAAGGTAGGGCCGGACGGTGGTTTCATCTCGGGAAAGATACATCCGTTCATACAACGCCGTGGAGTAGGGCCGCGTCATGATACTGCCGGGATTGTGATAAACCATATAAAGAATCTCACTCAGCAGGATATAAAAGACAGCAAGGTAAGCATTTTGCCGTCAGGCGAGATAAAGTTGAATAATAAATAAGTAAGAGTGATTATGCGGCCTGCCTATGGACTGGCGTCTTATGTGGGCCGTATATATAATAATGTGTATGAGATTACCGGCAAACGAATATAAAGCAACCATCATAAAACGGTTTCAAAAGGCGCTCACTGATTTCTCGATGATAGCCGATGGCGACCGTATTCTTGTGGGCTTGTCGGGTGGAAAAGACTCCCTATGTCTCTTGGAGATGCTCGCCATGCGTATGAAAATATTCAAACCGCGCTTTGAAGTTGAAGCCTTGCACGTAAGAATGGATAACATTGACTATGAGAGCGATACGTCATATCTTGAAAACTTTGCTTCATCTCTTGATGTAAAGCTCCACATACGTACTTCATCCTTTGACGCAAGCACAGATAAGCGCAAGACTCCATGTTTTCTTTGTTCGTGGACAAGGCGCAAGCAGATGTTCTCGCTCGCGCAAGAGTTGGGATTCAACAAGATTGCGCTTGGCCATCACAATGATGATATCATACATACGGCAATGATGAACGAGTTTTTTCAGGGCAGATATGACACCATGCCGGTGGTGCTGCGCATGACGAAAATGCCTATAACAATCATACGCCCGTTGTGTTTGGTTCATGAAAAAGACATAATGGCTTATGCTCAAGAAGTTGATTATGAGAAGCAGAAGAAGACTTGTCCTTTCGATACAGACACCCGGCGAGCCGATATGAAGCGTATTTTTTCAGAGATCGAAGTTATAAATCCTGAGGCTCGCTATTCTATTTGGAACGCTCTAAAGGAGGCTGGAAAGCTCGTGAGAACGGATTTGTAATGAAATAAAGTTAATATTTATGTCAGAAATTTTGTACGGATGCGATTATTTCATATCTTTGTGATTGCGAGGAACTGATATTTGATAAAGGTTTCATATATGTTTTTTCTTTGGTTAAACTAAAAATATCTTTGTTATGGGAAAATACTTTGAAGAATCAGAATTGATTATTAATCAGGATGGAAGTATATTTCACTTGCATCTGAAACCGGAACAGTTGGCCGACAAGGTGATTCTTGTAGGAGACCCCGGCCGTGTGGAGCTTGTCGCATCGCATTTCGACAACTGGGAATGCGAAGTGGAGAATAGAGAATTTCGCACCGTAACAGGTACTTTCCGTGGCAAAAAGATAACTGTGCAGAGCACAGGAATAGGATGTGATAATATAGATATTGTGGTGAATGAGCTTGATGCTCTTGCAAATATTGACTTCAATACACGTTCAGAGTATCCCACACACCGAACGTTAGAACTTGTACGGATAGGAACTTGCGGCGGTTTGCAGCCATATACGCCTACCGGAACGTTCATTGCAAGCGAGAAAAGTATTGGTTTCGACGGACTTCTGAACTTCTATGCCGGGCGTAATGAAGTGTGCGACCTTGAGTTTGAGAAGGCTTTCACGGAACACATGAATTGGAATCCGCAGCTTTGTGCGCCATACGTGATTGATGCAGATGCGGAATTGCTTAGCAGAATTGCCGCGGACGATATGGTGCATGGTGTTACAATCGCTTGCGGAGGCTTTTTCGGCCCGCAAGGACGTGAGCTTCGTGTTCCTCTTGCCGACCCGAGACAGAACGAGAAGATAGAAAGTTTTGAGTATAAAGGCTATAAGATAACCAATTTTGAAATGGAAAGTAGTGCGCTCGCAGGCCTTTCACGCCTTATGGGACATAAGGCTATGACCTGTTGCATGGTTATAGCCAACCGGTTGGGCAAGAAGGCAAACACTGCTTATAAGAACAATATCGACAATCTTATAGAAAAGGTTCTTCTTCGTATATAATGGGGATTTCAGATTAGTGTGAAATATAAAAAGGTCGCAAAACAAATGTTCTGCGACCTTTTTGTTTCTTTTCAAGTGCTGTATAATTATCTCAAACGGAATTTGAGATAAGCATCCTTTTACTTTAGGATTAAGCCTCTGCTGGAGCTTCTTCTGTTGCAGCAGCTTCTTCAGCCGGAGCCTCTTCTACATTAGCGGCAGCTTCAGCAGCCTTCTTCTCTGCAACTTTCTTAGCGATAGCCTCGTTAATCTTCTTTTCAGCCTCGAGTTCCTTAGCGGCTGCGTCCTTCTTAGCCTTAGCTTCGTTTTCCCGTACAGCCTCGAAACCTTTCTCCTTTGCCTGCTTCCAAGCGTCGAATTTACCCTGAATAGCACTTTCATCGAATGCGCCTTTCTTAACGCCTCCGCGAAGATGCTTCATGAGATAAACGCCTTCACTCTTAAGAATGTTACGCACAGTGTCTGTAGGCTGAGCACCTGTCTCTACCCAATAAAGTGCGCGGTCGAAATCCAAATCTACTGTGGCTGGGTTGGTGTTAGGGTTGTAAGTACCAATCTTTTCAGTAAATTTACCATCACGTGGTGCGCGAACGTCAGCGATAACGATGCTATAGAAAGCATATCCTTTACGGCCGCCGCGTTGCAATCTGATTTTTGTTGCCATTTGTTTTATTTATTAATTAGGTTTGAATTATGCTACTAACTCGTAATAGCGAGCGCAAAATTACACATTTTATTTCATCCGACAAAACATTTCGGCCTTTTTGTGGCGAAAAGTTGCGAGTTTAAGTCTCTGATAGAGAGCATTTTGGCGGTTATAGCCATCAATAGGGTGGGAAACGGGGCTTTTCGCAAGCTTCCTCTTAATTCTAATCTATAATATGGAATTATGAGCTTTTCTTTAATAAACCCGCAGTTTGTCGCCCACCTTTATGCTGTAGTTCTCGTTCAGATTGTTCTTCTTGCATAGACTTTTCATTTTGATGCCGTATTTCTGGGATATAGAATATATGCTTTCGCCAGCCTTCACAATGTGTGGCTTATTCTTGAAAGCCTTGTCGGCCTTGCTTCTTTTCTTTTTCAGATATATAATATCGCCCTGTTTCAGAGGCTCTTTCTTGCCGCGCTCGTTGTATTTAGCCAGTTTGCGATAGCTTATTCCGACTTCTTTCCCGATGCTCTTGAAAGAGTCTCCCGTGCGTGCGACAACGTAATAGTTCTTGTTACATATCTTTATCGTGTGCGATATGGAATTGCTCGCGTATTTATAATTGTTGCCAGAATGTTCGGCCATGAACTTGTCATAGCCTTTTGCCTTGTCGTATTCATACAGCCTATACAGTTCTATTATGTTTATCAGACTTTGCGCATACGTCGGGTTGGTTGCATATCCTGCCTTTTTCAGTCCGTGTGCCCACCCCTTATAGTCTGTGGTCTTCAGTGCGAACAGACTTTGGTATCTCTTGCTGTTTACGAGAAACTTGCTGTGATCCTCGTAGCTTTCCAATGCGTTGTTGTATGCTCGGAAACATTCATTGTTTTCGTCATCGTCATGATAAGTCTTCCTTCCAGTCCAATTGTGGCACTTTATGCCGAAGTGATTGTTGCCTTTTCTGGCGAGTTCACTCTTTCCTGCGCCGCTTTCAAGTAATCCTTGTGATAGGGTAATGCTCGCCGGGATGCCATATTTCAGCATCTCTTTTATGGCAATGTCCTTATATTGGTTTATGTAGCTCTGGTATTGAGCGTTCCATTTTATGTTTGATGGGCCGCCGAAGACCAACTGCGGCAGGAGAAGTAAGAATGTTATAATTGTTATATCTCTGTATTTTAATCTCATCTGAATGTATGGGGAATGATCGTAAACGATTAATATAGCTTACAAAAATATGTAAAAAAACTGATATTACAATTGCTTTATGCGAAAAACACGGGTGGCTTTAGTTTTATTTACGATAATTAATATTGATGTTCTTTTCGGCCGGTACGCTTTTCATGCCGAAAGAAGCCCTCATTTATTATACTATTTTCTTGGTCGGTCGGAATAAATAAGCTATTTTTGCATTATAAAGAATAGGTTGAACATCGTAATAATTATGAAATACAGGGCAAAATGCAATAAGTGCGGACGCGAGTTTAATATTGAAGCGCAAGGTGGACAGCGAGTTAAATGCGGATGCCCGTATTGCGGAAAGGAAGTTACGGTGCTGCTTCCCGATGTTCTGAAAAAGTCGGATAAGCGGCGAAGCGGTGGCAACGGAATGAAGGTGTTCCTCGTTACGTTGTTTGTCGTAATAGTCGGACTTGCCGCCGGAGTAACGTTATGGTATGTTTATCAGCAGAACAAGAACAGTGTGATGCTTGCCGAGAAGTTGAAAGAGGCTAATCGCAAGGCTCATCGCGATTCTCTTATGAGCATCAGAAACGCTCAAGATAACCGTCGGCATGAGGCTGAAGAACTGGAAATACGCGAAAAAAGCATAGGCAACTTCATAAAAACATTCTATCTTGACGCCATTTTCGGCGATAATTCCCCGGAGATTTACAAGGCAAGTCTCACGCCTGGTTGTCTTGAGAGATTGGCCGAGAAGCTGCATTCTCATCATGATGACCACGCTGATGAGACTATTTGGCATTTGTTCGCACCGATGGGGAAGGAGCATGACCTGCCTTGTCTGCGCAAGCATCTGTCGGTATCTCATTATATGGATAACTGGTATAAGGTGCGACTTGTAGACAACGGACAGACAGAGTATCGCTATATCAGGGCATTGATAGTGGACGGAAATGTGAAGATTGATGACGTGAGATAGAAAATGTTATTCTTATGTTAAGGAATGACTAATCTTTTTCGTAACTTTGCATTTGGAAGTTACGAAAAGAGTGTATTTTATTGGAAATGAGCGTATGTTAATCGCTCATGATAGTAATAGGTTACGATTTAGTTAGTTATCTGCTGCATTATTCTTCTGCGCATTGCGTAACCTTCAAAGAACTCTTCGTATGCAAAAGTAACAATAAAACGGGAGATTTTGATATGAATCTCCCTGTTTTTTTTCTACCTCATACAAGTTTTTCCGTAAAAGCGGCTTTATTCGTCGGCACACCATCGCCCAAAAGGATTTTGAACGAACGTGTGCCGACTACTGCATAAGCAGAGAAAAGGGTTTTGCCTCACGCCTAAGCAACAGTTTAGACTGATGAGGCAAGGCCCATTTCTTTTGTGCTTATGCCAAAGAGGTGCTTTTACGGTTTTTCAGATGATTTTTCTTTTTCGCTGTTCCTTTGAGCCGGAAGCGGAAAGCCGTGTATGACCGCTTGTCCATAAATGGAACAAGCCGTCACCCACAGCAGACAAACCGGGAAGAATGATTTTATCTGCCCGCCCCGACACGTCCGGCCGGACAGATAAAACCATACTTCCTTATTGGTGGTTTGCCCGGTTTCACGCTACTGGCTATGTTCTTTTTTTGTTGAGGGGGATTTCTTTTTTCACGGATTTCTCTTTTGAAGTTTTCTGCCTAATCTGCCTCTACTTCCGTTTACCTCCATTTTCGCGCCTTTCAGTGGGTCGCATCAGGCAGTCATTTCCGTTCTGGGCGCAAAGGTAACTCCGGGATTTGACGGGAAAGCAAGGTCAAGCCTCCTGTTTTCGGGAAAAATCTCCAGCCCTGCGGGTAGTATTTTTCCCGAAAAACCTTGCATTCCCTAATCCCTACCTTTTTAAGCACCCGAAACGAAAACGACCGATGCGACAGAAAGACGCATTAAAAAAAATGTCGGATAAACGAGAGGCAGATAAGATAGTTTGAAACTCAACTCCCTCAGCTCTTGAATCCGCATTAAAAATAAAAAATCAAAAACAGAACGGATATGGGAACAACAATGGCAACAAAATTCGTGGCTTGGGAAGTGCCGACATTGGACGCACTGAAAGGCAGTAAGGTTTACATTCTTCGTGAAAAACTGAACAACGGAGGACAGATGAACCGAGAGGAAAAGGATTGGCTTACACGCAACGTGAACAGCAACACCTATTTCAAGAGCGCAGTCCCCTTGCAAGGCTGGAGGTTTGACTTCTCTGATGTACTCCGCACGTTTATTGTGTGCCAATACGGACATTGGACGGAATACAAGGCAACGGACAAGACCGGACTTC
>URER01000055.1 GCA_900547005.1 uncultured Prevotella sp. | reverse complement strand
CGACAAGCCCATTGGCAGAATTAAGTATGCACTAAATTAATTCCGCCAACAGGTTATATATACATGAATATTAATCTTTTCTTTTGATTTCCGTATATTGACAATTACTATTCCGCTACTCATTCAACACTCCACATGATGGGCAACGCCCCTTTTCCCGCATCAAAGCTCCGCAGTTTCCACAGATATAATGATTGCGGTTATGGCACAAATATGCCCGAATAGCATAGTAGATATAGGCCACGAGCAAAGCATAACCGACAAAATAGAGTGTGCTGATACTGAAAACTATATAATTAAAAGCGCACACCGCAGCCAAACCGCATAGATACAGTATGGCATCTTCAAAGTTTAAGTGCCGCCGGACATCATCGAAAGCCGCCACGGCAACGATTATCATCGACCATACGGAAACCAAGAACAATGCTAAAAGAACTGGTTGCGAAAATGGATTGAGTGATGGATGGAAGTAAAACTCACGCCAAACCTCTGGCGCAAAGAGCTGGATGCTGGCATAAAACGTCGCTGCGGCAGCCACATTAAGCGCAAGCAACGTCGGATAAAAAGAGTCTATATCATCAAAATGCACCATCTTTGCTTTCTTGCGGCGCAACTTATGGATCATGTAAGCAACCCCCATAAGACCGAAAACAACAAGAAACACAATGATATGACTATCCGAAAATATAGAAATGAACTGCGAAATCGGATCATCAGGATCTACTTTTGGCAACAATTTGGATTCTCTAATCCAACCGAAATCGGAGTTTTCCGTAGCGAGCTGCACCCAAACAGAATCTTCTTGTCCGTTTGCAATGATACGAATATCGGCAACGACCATACGCATATCCTTCTTTACAGGAAAAGAATCGGTTTGCATATTATTGATTTCTTCCTCCGGTTGCTGCCTCAAAAGCACGACAGAATCAGCCCGAACCACAAAATTAAAGTTCTCGGAATAATGGTGCGTGCGCGCAAAAGTTATGGAATCAAGATGGCGTGCGTATGTCATGGAGTCTATCTGGGGCACACTATCGTTAAGAATGGGTATCTTTACAGGTGTTCTTTTATTGTAACACGAACTGAGAAGCACTACAATAATAAATAGCAAAAAGAACTGCAATATATGTCTTTCTGGATATTTCATAATCATTCAGCGTATATATTCATTTGACATTCCTTGCAGTTGAACTCCAATCGGAACGTGCGCTTATCGGACAACTCCAGATATAAAGGCTCGCGCCATGAAGGTTTGCGTCCTCCGTTGCGCACGCAATATCCTAACGAATGGCGCAGACAATAGCGGCATTGCATGACAAGCGCCTTGTCTGTAGCTTCCGTTTGTGTTCCTTTCTGCGCTTTTTCCTGTTTCAACTCAAAAGCCGAAGAATGATTTTTAAGTCCCATTCTGTCGTAGAATCGGCGTGCAAGAGTATTAGAGATATTATAAAGATAGGGAAACGAGCCATATTCAGGCTGCCAAACAAGGGTCTGCAGTTTTTCCATCTCTTCATTGCCGAGCATGGATTCCGACTTTTTATCAATCGTCTTCCTCACCATTACTCCGGCACTCCGCTGCAATGCGTCTGTCAATTTGCGCCGCAAATCGGCAAGCATACTACTCGGAACGAAGTATTTATCGGCATGCCCTGCGATATTCACGCTATCACAAACATAAAAAGTATTGCCAAGTTTGGTCAGTTGACGCACGATATTATCATGCTGCGGCTTCTGCGCGAGTTGCTTTTCGATGTCGCAAGTTACGGTAACAGTCTCGGCCGAAAGCGAGAAACCACTCTCGGTCTCGGCAAAAGTCATATCAATAGGTATCTTTCTCGTTGCCGACGGTTTGCCCAGCAACTTCTCAAACTCATAGTCGTTATTGCGATAAAGGGGCATACCGGGGCGTAATCCGGCAGGAAGCGACAGAGGAAACAACCTGTTTCCCTCTACCCTATTCACCCTAAAGCCCTCAAGTTCGTGGTTGGAGTTGAAGAAACAAAGACCGTCGCCATTGGCAAACGATGCCGTACCGGCCACATTGAAAGAATTACCGCGCAATTCTTTCACCTTTCCCACATACTCTCCCATAGCTTTAGGAGTGTCGAACGAGACGATGTCAGGCCGCCGTCCGTTCAGGAAATAGTCGGTAAAACCTCGGTTAAAGGTCTTCTTCAGATTCGGTATAAACGTATATGTGCAACGGCCGCGCGATGCACGACAATACTTATCGGGATGTTTGTCGATTATTTCATTCAGCTTTTGACTGTATGCTGCAACGACATTCTTCACGTATGCAACGTCCTTTAACCGCCCTTCTATCTTAAGAGATGTAACGCCGGCGTCAAGCAAAGTCTCCAAATTGTCTATCCTACACATATCGCGCAGCGAAAGCAGATGACGCTGGTGTTCTATTTCTTTACCGTCGGAGTCCTTCAAATTGAACTTCAGACGGCAGAACTGTGCGCATTCTCCACGATTTGCGCTGCGTCCGAAGCAATATTGAGAAGCATAACACACACCCGAATAGCTCACGCACAAGGCTCCATGTACGAACACCTCAAGCTCTACATCGGGCACCTGTCTATGTATTTCAGCTATTTCTTCTGCCGAAAGCTCACGCGCAAGTACCACTCTGTTGAAGCCTAAAGAATGTAGCCAAGCCACTTTCTCCGCCGTTCGGTTATCTGTTTGAGTACTGGCATGAAATTCAAAGTTATGATCTGCGCCTGCCAATTCGAGCAATCCCATGTCTTGAACAAGCACTGCATCAACACCGACACCGTCAAGTTCCGTCAACAAACGGCGCGTGGCCTCAATCTCTGCATTATATAATATGGTGTTTACCGTCACATATACCTTTGCTCCAAAGGCATGAGCATGACGGCAAAGGACTGCAATATCATCAATAGAATTGCCCGCTGCTGCACGCGCGCCGAAGCGTTGCGCCCCAATATACACGGCATCAGCACCGTGGTCGATAGCCGCGATGCCGCATTCAAGGTTCTTTGCCGGTGCAAGCAATTCTATTTTGCGCATCATATTCTATTTTATAGCATTAATATCGTATGGTGTTTCTTGATAAACATAGTAGTTTATCCAGTTGCTAAAGAGCAGATTGGCGTGTGCCCTCCACGTAACCAACGGTGGATTTTCGGGGTTGTCGTCAATGTAATAGTTCTTCGGCATATCCACATCATCACGCTTTCCCATGTCGCGCTTATACTCTTTGTCGAGCGTATCAGGCGAATATTCCAAGTGCCCGGTAATAAAGAACTCACGTCCTTCGCGCCCCATGACAATGCTGACGCCGCTTTCGGGCGACTCGGCGATAACCTTTAATGAGTTCACCTTATCTATATCATCGCGTCTAACCTCGGTATGCCTGCTCTGAGGCATATTGAAATAATCGTCAAAGCCACGCAGAATAGGATAAGGTACATCGGAAAGATACTGGCGGAAGACACCGAACATCTTCTTCGGAAGCGGATATTTGGGTATGCCGTAATGATAATACAAACCGGCTTGTGCTGCCCAACAAATATACAAGGTACTTGTTACATGAGTGTGAGCCCAGTTAAATATCTTTTGAATCTCGTCCCAATAGCCCACATCTTCAAACTCTAAGTTCTCTACAGGCGCACCGGTAATAATCATTCCGTCAAAGTTTTCATTGGCCATCTCCTCAAAATCGCGATAAAACATCATCATGTGCTCCACCGGAGTGTTCTTCGGCGTATGGCTTTTCAACTTCATGAAGTTTATCTCCAACTGCAGAGGTGTATTTGAAAGCAGCCTTATGAGGTCAGTTTCCGTTGTAATCTTCAACGGCATGAGATTGAGAATGGCTATCTTCAGTGGACGTATATCCTGAGTGGTGGCACGCGAATCGTCCATGACGAAGATGTTTTCTTTCTTCAATATGTCTATCGCAGGCAACCTGTCTGGTAATCTTAACGGCATATTCTCTCCTTATTATTTTCCTAAACGTATGCAAAGTTAGTGTAAACCTTACAGATAAGCAAATTTTAAACGCTTTTTATGAACTATCATCTGCCATTAAAGAGTCGTTAAAGAGTCGTGAATTCACGGTGCGAATTTTCTTAAAGAAAATAGTTAATAAAATATTGATGAGCCTTTGAGTTTTAGCGGACACCAATAGTAACAACTATTTCACACGACTAAGCAAAAGAAATACCCACATACAGTCTAATAAAAATACAAATATAAATAAGAGCCATTCCCAACTATACGATTAGGGGAATGGCTCTTTACTCTTATATCTTAATCTTGGGGAATATTACCAAAGCTGCAAACGCTCGCTCTCAGGGATGAACATCTTATCGCTTTCCTTGACATTGAACGCCTCATACCAAGCGTTGATGTGAGGAAGTGCACCGTTTACACGCCACTTGCCCAATGAATGGGGGTCGCTCTTTGTGCGGTTGCGTATCTCTGTCTCCGTAATGTTTGCAGCCCATACACCTGAATAAGCAAGGAAGAAACGCTGGTCGGCTGTGAAACCGTCCTTAACTTTCAGCGGTTTGTCCTTTGTCGCGTTCTTGTAAGCGGTGTATGCCACCTGAAGACCGCCGTGATCGGCGAGGTTCTCGCCAAGTGTCAGGTTACCATTGCCATTCAAATCAGGTAGCACCTTAATATTAGAGAAGAAGTCTGCATACTTGCTTGTACGCTCAACGAAGTTCTTTCCATCACTCTCAGTCCACCAGTCGGTCATATTTCCTTCCTTATCGTAGTGGCGTCCCTGGTCATCGAAGCCGTGAGTCATCTCGTGTCCGATAACCACTCCGATAGCTCCATAATTAAAAGCGTCATCTGATTTCGGGTCAAAGAACGGATACTGGAGGATGCCGGCAGGGAAACAAATCTCGTTTGTGGTAGGATTATAATATGCGTTGACAGTCTGCGGAGTCATGAACCACTCCTCGCGGTCAACCGGTTTACCTGCATTCTTCTCTATATAGAACTTATCCCAAAACTCGCGGCAAGCCTGAACGTTCTCATAATAAGACTTCGCCGGGTCGATGTTGAGTGCGCTAAGATCTTTCCATGCATTAGGATAACCAATCTTCACATAGAAGGAAGCGAGCTTGTCGAGCGCAGCCTGCTTCGTTTCATCGCTCATCCAGTCCTGTGCCTTGATGCGTTCGCCAAGAGCAATCTGCAAATTCTTCACAAGTTGCTCCATACGTTTCTTTGACGAAGCGGGGAAATAACGCTCGCAATACATCTTGCCGAGAGCCTCGCCCATCTGACTTTCAACCTGATTTGTGGCACGCTTCCAACGTGGATAATCCTCTTGACGGCCACGCATCACCTTACCAAAGAACTCGAAGTTAGCAGCCTGAATGTCGTCGCTCAGGTAGCTTGCAGCAGAAAGAATGGCATCCCATTCCATAATCGCGCGCAAATCATCTGCCGTGAGAACACTCAACAGTTTGTCAACACCGGCAAGGAAAGTTGGCTGCCCCACAACAATGTCCTTCAGATACTCGCTCTTGATACCCTCTGCATTAGCCATCTCCTCAAGCGGAATATTAGGATAGTCGTTCTTGAAAGCCTCAAGAGTGGTCTTGTTATAGTTTGCCTCAACGTCGCGAAGTTCTGTACGGTTCTTTGATATAAGCGCAACAGAGGTTTCAAAACGCATGATGGCGTCGCGTTTTGCCGTAGCCGCAGCCTCGTCGAATCCAAAGAGCTTGAACATCTTAACTATATGCTGCTTATAAGCATCGCGAATCGTCTTCGTAGCGGCATCATTGTCAAGATAATACTCCTTCAATCCGAGAGTAAGACCGCCCTGCGAAATCTGCAAGATATTCATCTTAGCATTCTTCTCATCAGCACCAAAGCCGTAGCCCAAAGGTATTCCATAGCCTGCTACCGGATGGTTGAGCTGCACCTTACGCAAGTCTGCAAGTGTCTTGGCAGCCTCCATCTCGTTGAGAATGGGCATCACCGGACGCACGCCTTCTTCGTTTCGGCGCACGGAATCCATAGCCTGCTTATAAAACTCGCTAAGTTTATATTCTGTAGTTCCTGCCTTATAGTTTTTCTTCAACAACTCCGAAAGAATGGCGTTGATACGTTTGTTATTATCCTCCTGTAACTGGTCGAAGCTGCCGAAGCGTGAATAAGCCGCCGGAAGCGGGTTGTTCTTCTGCCAACCGCCCGTAGCAAACTTATAAAAATCCTCTGTCGGATTGGCCGTTTTGTCGAGATTGTCGACAACAATGCCTGATTTATTCTGTGCCATACCGGTAAGTGGCGCAGAGGCAATCAGCATAATTGGAATGATCTGTTTCATTTTCATACTTGTTTTGATTTGGTTTTATATTATTCTTTTATATATTCTGCTCAGCCTTTACATCTTCCAACTGCTCTGAAAGCAGCAGCCAACGGTCGTTTTCCTCATCGAGTTCTCGCTTCGTTTCGGTATATTCTGCTATCAAATCCATATCGGCAGCGTGCTCTGGAAGGCACAACTTAGCATCAAGACTCTTTATCTTCTGCTCCAAAGTCTCTATCTTTGCCTCACTCTCTTTAACTGCTTTTTCTGCCTTACGTATCTTTTTTTGCTGCTCCTTATGCTCGGCGTAGGACAATTTGGAGGATTGGGAATTTGAAAGCGGGGATTGAGGATTCTGGATTGAGAGACCTTCATCCACATTTTTCCCTCCCAGTGCGTCAAGGCTTTCAATGTTATGATGGCGCAGGAAATCGTATATACCACCAAGATGCTCGCGAACCTTTCCACCTCCAAACTCATAGACTTTTGTTACAAGGCCGTCGAGGAACTCACGGTCGTGGCTCACGACGATGGCTGTGCCGTCAAAAGCCTTTATCGCCTCCTTCAAAACATCTTTAGACTGCATATCGAGATGGTTTGTCGGCTCGTCGAGAATAAGCAGATTGACCGGTTCGAGCAGCAGACGAATCATCGCAAGGCGGCTACGTTCGCCACCGCTGAGCACCTTTACCTTCTTTTCCGATGCCTCGCCGCCGAACATGAATGCTCCGAGAATGTCGTTTATGCGCAGTCGGATGTCGCCTTTAGCCACGTTGTCGATGGTTTCAAACACCGTGAGATTCTCATCAAGGAGCTGTGCCTGATTCTGCGCGAAATAGCCAATCTGCACGTTATGTCCTATTTTCAACATTCCGCTATAAGGTATCTCGCCCATTATACACTTCACAAGCGTTGACTTTCCCTCACCGTTCTTGCCCACGAAAGCCACTTTCTCGCCTCGTTTTATCGTCAGAGTAACATTGTCGAATACCGTATGCGAACCGTAATCCTTGCGCACTTCGTCGCAAATCACCGGATAATCTCCACTCCGCAAGCATGGCGGGAATTTCAAACGTAATGCAGAATTGTCCACTTCGTCAATCTCTATGGGCACTATCTTTTCCAATTGCTTTATGCGACTCTGCACTTGTACAGCCTTCGAAGGCTTATATCTGAACCGTTCTATAAATGTCTTTATATCAGCTATTTCCTTTTGTTGGTTCTCGTAAGCCCTCAACTGTTGTTCTCTACGTTCGGCACGCAGTTTCACATACTCATCATATTTTACTTTATAGTCTATCACCTGCCCACACGAAATCTCCAAAGTGCGGTTCGTCACATTGTTGATGAAAGCACGGTCGTGGCTCACAAGCACTACGGCATTCGCGCTCTGAGCAAGGAACTGCTCCAGCCACTGAATACTTTCGATGTCGAGGTGGTTGGTCGGCTCGTCGAGAAGGAGAACATCTGGGCGCTGCAAAAGTATCTTTGCCAACTCTATTCGCATACGCCATCCACCGCTGAACTCGCTCGTCGGGCGTTCAAAATCAGTTCTTTTGAATCCAAGACCGGTAAGCGTGCGCTCTATTTCCGCCTCATAATTCTCGCCTCCGAGCATCATATAACGTTCATGTTCCTGTGTGAACTTATTCACGAGCGCCATATAGCTTTCGCTCTCATAATCAGTACGTTCCGAGAGTTCCGCATTCATACGGTCTATATCTTCCTTTAATTTCGTGTTTCCTGCAAATGCCTTACGCGTCTCTTCGCGCACCGTTGTGTCGTCGGAGAGCTTCATTACCTGTGGAAGATAGCCTATTGTGGTATCGTTTGGCACAGCTACGACACCCGAAGTTGGCTTCTGTTGCCCGCACAAAATCTTAAGCATCGTCGACTTCCCGGCTCCGTTCTTACCGACAAGTGCTATTCTATCCTTGTCGTTAATAACGTAGCTTACACCTTGAAACAGCGGTTTCACACCAAACTCAACTTTTAATCCTTCTACAGAAATCATCTATACCTTATTATATATAACATATATATTACTTAGGAAACAGGCGCAAGCCTCTGCTATTCAATATTGATTTGGGCCGTTCCTGCTTGTTCCATATATGCAAAGGTATGCAAAATATACGAAATCAGGCACAGAGGTAATAAAGATTTTGGCGTTTTAAGAGAAAAAGATACGCTAAATATTCAAACATCCGACACTATCAATAATATGACCATACCTATCCCCTCTCTGATTAAAGCTATTTCAGGATGTATTCTATATACTATTGAAACACAACCATATCTGTTTCGAAACCACTTTTATCTCTTATCGTGAATGTTTTCTCATTGTTTTTAGCTAAATTTGTGCCACAATAAATATATATGAAACGTTGACGAGTCCTTCATAAGCTCGTCGGCACAAACAAATTACATCAATGAATATATTCACAAAGAGAATAGCGACACAACTGAATTTACCCGAACAAAAGGTTGAAAACACGCTGGCGTTGCTTGAAGAGGACTGCACCATACCATTCATATCGCGCTACCGCAAAGAAAAAACGGGCGGAATGGACGAGGTTCAGATTGCGCAGATTGCCGAAAAGAATGACAAATGCAAAGAGATAGCCAAGCGAAAGGAGACGATTATAAAGACTATCACCGAGCAGGGAAAGATGAATACAGAACTGCAACAGCGCATAGAAAACTGTTGGGAAGCTACAGAACTGGAAGACATTTACCTGCCCTACAAGCCAAAGCGCTGCACAAAGGCACAGATTGCGAGGGAGCTGGGGCTGGAACCGTTGGCTGACATTATCATGTTGCAACGCGAACGCAATCCTATAGAAGCTGCTCAGCGGTTTGTCGGAGGTAATGTAGCCGACAGAGAGGCTGCGATAGCCGGAGCAAAGGACATCATTGCCGAAAGGATAAGCGAGGACGAACGGTCGAGAAACCAACTGCGAGGGGCTTTCAGGCGTTCGGCCATTATATCATCGAAGGTTGTAAAGGCCAAGAAAGACACTGAGGAGGCTCAGAAATACACCGACTACTTCGACTTTTCAGAACCATTACGACGCTGTTCTTCACACAGACTGCTTGCCATACGACGCGGCGAGAACGAGGGTATATTGCGTGTTAGCATATCGCCCGACGAAGAAGAGTGCATAGAAAAACTAAAAAGACACTATGTGCGCTATCCCAGCCCGTGCGGAAACATCATCCATGAAGCGGCGGAAGACAGCTACAAACGTTTGTTGAAGCCGTCTATTGAAAATGAGTTTGCCGCTCTGAGCAAGGAGAAAGCAGATGAGGAAGCAATCAAAGTATTTGTGGAAAACCTGCGCCAGCTATTGCTTTCTGCACCTCTCGGACAAAAGAGAGTACTAGGAGTAGACCCTGGATTCCGCACCGGCTGTAAGACGGTTTGCCTCGACGAACAAGGTAATCTGCTACATCATGAGGCCATTTTCCCACATCCGCCAAAGTCGATGAGTATCCAAGCATCCAAATCCGTGGAGGAAATGCTGCGCCAATATCACATTGAAGCTATCGCAATCGGTAACGGTACGGCAAGCAGGGAGACACGGGAGTTCATTGATGGTTGCGTAGCAAAGGCAAAGGCTGCGTTCGGCAAGGACATAAAGGTGTTTGTTGTGAGCGAGGACGGAGCGTCCGTCTATTCGGCATCGAAGGTGGCAAGGGATGAATTTCCTAACGAGGATGTAACCGTAAGGGGGGCCGTGTCGATAGGCCGACGGCTTATGGACCCTTTGGCCGAACTTGTGAAGATTGATCCTAAAAGCATCGGCGTGGGACAATATCAACACGATGTGGACCAAACGAAATTGAAACATTCGCTTGACAGGACTGTGGAGAGTTGCGTAAATACTGTTGGAGTGAACCTGAATACGGCGTCGCAGCACCTTCTGACATACGTAAGCGGTCTCGGACCGATGCTCGCCAAGAATATTGTAGACTATCGGAAGGAAAACGGAGCGTTTACCTCGCGTGCCCAACTGAAGAAAGTTCCACGTCTCGGACCGTCGGTTTATCAACAGTGCGCGGGATTTTTACGTATCCCCGAGGCCAAGAATCCGCTCGATAACAGTGCCGTGCATCCCGAAAGCTATCACATCGTGGAGCAGATGGCAAAGGACTGTGGATGCAGCGTAGCTGAACTGATAGGCGAAAAGGAACGTAGGAAGAATATCAAGATAGACAAATACGTAACCAAAGACATTGGTCTGCCTACCCTGACCGACATTATGCAGGAGTTGGAAAAGCCGGGAAGAGATCCTCGCGAACAGTTAGAGGAGTTCGATTTCGACCCTAACGTGAAGGAAGTTAGCGACTTGATTGCGGGAATGGAACTTAACGGCATCGTTACAAACATAACTAACTTCGGCGCATTTGTAGACATCGGTGTCCATCAGGACGGCCTCGTTCACATCTCGCAACTTGCCGACAGATATGTCAGCGACCCGACAGAAGTGGTGAAACTGCACCAACACGTCCGCGTGCGTGTAGTGGAAGTAGACACGAAACGCAACCGTATATCACTGTCTATGAAGTCGTTATAATCTATTTAGGGTTATAGCGATTTCTTAGCCTAAGAATATAAAGCTCAATAAAAAAAGAATAAACAACAAAAAAGGGTTGTGTCAGCGCAATGCTACACAACCCTTTCTTTATTATCTTAAGATAATGTTTACTTTACCTTATCAACAATTGCCTTGAATGCTTCAGGATTATTAACGGCGAGGTCTGCAAGAACCTTACGGTTCAAATCGATACCAGCCTTATGAAGAGCACCCATCAACTGTGAATAGCTCATACCCTCAAGACGTGCGGCAGCGTTGATACGCTGAATCCACAATGCGCGGAATGTACGTTTCTTATTACGGCGATCACGGTAAGCATAAGTCAAACCTTTCTCCCAAGTGTTCTTTGCTACCGTCCAAACATTCTTACGAGCTCCGAAATAACCTTTTGTGAGCTTCAGAATTCTTGTTCTCTTTGCTTTTGATGCAACGTGATTTACTGATCTTGGCATAGTTTTGTTCCTTTTTTAATGTTTGACTAATGATTAACGAAGATTGAGCAAATCGCGAACCTGCTTTTGGTTGCTGTTGTCTACTAATGTCATTTGAGCCAGATTTCTCTTCTGCTTCTTGGTTTTCTTAGTCAAGATATGACTGTGGTAAGCGTGCTTTCTCTTAATCTTACCTGTACCGGTGAAACGAAATCTTTTCTTTGCGCCGGCGTTTGTCTTTACTTTTGGCATTTTTTTATGTTTTAAATTGTTATTATATTATAGCGGCAACGCATATACCGGGCGTTACGCACCATGTTTTTTCTTATCTTAGCACATAGAACACATTGCGAAATGTCTTCCGGTCCCGTTCTGTCGGATTATTCTGTCAGTTTCTTCAGCACGTCTGCGCCGTTCTTTGCGTTATCGAAAAGGCCACCACCTACGGGGGCAACGCTTTCTTCAGACCTTACTCCGGCTTTCTTTGCTTCCTCAGCAGCGAGCTTATCGCGCTTCTGCTGGCTCTGTTTTGCTACTCCGGCTTTTTTAGGAGCGAGGAATAGGAACATTTTCTTGCCTTCCAACTTCGGCAACTGCTCCACCTTTCCGTATTCCTCCAAGTCATTGGCAAAGCGCAACAGGAGCACTTCACCCTGCTCTTTGAAAAGAATAGAACGACCACGGAAGAATACGTATGCGCGCACCTTATTACCTTCTTCGAGGAATTCAATGGCGTGCTTCAACTTAAATTTATAATCGTGGTCATCGGTCTGAGGGCCGAAACGAATCTCCTTAACTTCCTGCTTCACCTGCTTCTGCTTCATCTCTTTCTGACGTTTCTTCTGCTGGTACAGGAACTTAGAATAGTCGATGAGGCGGCAAACCGGCGGTTGAGCATTCGGTGAGATTTCAACAAGGTCAACGCCCTCGTTTCGAGCCATATCTAAAGCCTTACGGGTTGGCATAACCTCTGAGCCATCTTCACTCACAACACGCACTTCCCTAACGCGAATCTGTTCGTTCACGCGGTACTGATTCTTTATTTTGTCATTCTTCATCAAACTATTTTAATTGTCTTCTTGCTAAACGGCTGCAAAGTTACAATAATTCAGGTAATTACCAAAATATTTCTAATGTTTTTTCCATACATTTTTATTGCTGTCCGCTAAAAGTTTTTGTCAATGATAAAAACTTTTAGCGGACAGCAATACACTTTTTTATGTCTATTTCTTTAGCTCAATATTGCTTATTCTATCTTTTCAGTATTAAGCCCAAAATACTCAAGTAATCAGGCCCGAAATACTCGAGTACTGCACCCAAATTACTCGAGTACTACATCCGAATTACTTAAATACTAAGGCCAAAATGCTCGTAACCACTATGACCAATACAAATTAGGTGCTGTGTCAAAATAGGCGCAGCCTCTTTTTTTTATATGGTGTAAAACATAA
>URER01000054.1 GCA_900547005.1 uncultured Prevotella sp. | reverse complement strand
AAGGTCCGTAACCACACCGACGTTAGTACCTGCGGCCTGGATCGAAGCACCTATCTCAAGCCCCCCTGCCCCCCGGTGGGGGGGAAGAAGGAGACAGTAGACGGGAGTTCAGGAGTTCAGACAATACCTTAATCTCTCATCTTTAATCCTCCATTTCCCCACCGGGGGCTAAGGGAGCCTCATTGCTTCATTCCGTCAGGTCATTCCCCCCCACCGGGGGCAGGTGGCCTCATCTCCTCAAAAGCATTTATCTGAACTCCTGAACTCCCGTCTACTGTCTCCTTTTTCTCCCTCAAAACTCGCGTTTTTTCAACCAAACTCTCACTTGCTCTCAAAAACGCGAAAATAGGGCATTTTAGGTAATTTTAGCTTAAAACACTGATACTCAAAGACTTATCCCGTTTTATCGCAAAATCCGCCATTTTGGAGCGCATTTTTAGCCCCATTATTTTGCAACGGAGGCTTCGTTAGAGTCTAACGGAGGCACTATTGGCCTTCAACGGAGCCTCCGTTGCAATGCAAAACGACCTAAAACGCACTCCAAAAGTGCCACTTTTGAAAGCTAACAAACGTTAAATCGGCCGAAAACGGCATTTTTTCCCGTTTTTGGAGACGTGATTTTTCGACAAAAATCGACCCGATTTTTCTCTAACGGAGGCACTTTTGCAGTTTTGAGTTACGAATTTTGAGTTTTGAATTGGGATTTTTGAGGTCGGGAAATTGCCGAAAATGAGTAACGAGACCTATATTTAACGTTCATTAGCACGAGAGAAACGATTTTTAATTGTAATAATTCTTTACTAAAAAGAGGAGAGGGGAGAGAGGAGAGGGGGAGAGAGAAATGCAACATAAAGGGTGTAGGGAATATTCTCACTGGGACTAAGGAGTCTGACACCAGTTGTTTAAGCAAACAATATGAATGGAAACAATTTGAGATTAATGTATATTTCGGTCGAAAAGATTTTGAGATTAGCAAGTTTTTAGCCAACATTTTGAGATTTGTGCGGGTTTTAGTTGAAAAGATTTTGAGATTCATGAGAAAAAGATTATCTTTGCATAAGATAAGCTGCGCCTCAGCAATTAAGAGCAAGCTCTATTGCGTTCGGCTTGCATTATCTTTGCATAAGATAACGGTTATATATTTCAAAACGGAACGGTATATGGTATTCAAAAGAAAAATATACGATGAACTGCTGCGTTGGAAGCGCATGGACAACGGCAAGACGGCCGTGCTGATACAGGGCGCAAGGCGCGTGGGGAAGTCGACTATAGCCGAAGAGTTTGCGACTAACGAGTACGAGAGTTACATATTGGTGGACTTCGCGGCGTGCTCAGACGAAATCCGCGGCCTGTTTAATGATGTGTCGAACCTTAACCATATTTTCATGCGGCTGCAATTAGAATATGGCGTGGCACTGACAGAGCGGAAATCGGCCATTGTCTTCGACGAGGTGCAGCTCGCCCCGAAGGCGCGGCAGGCGATTAAGTATCTCGTGAAGGACGGCCGGTATGACTATATAGAGACGGGGTCGCTGATTTCGATTCGCAAGAACGTGAAGGATATTCTGATACCGAGCGAGGAGGTGAAGCTGAGGATGTATCCGATGGATTACGAGGAGTTCAGGTGGGCGTTGGGAGACACGGCTACCATAAAGCTGTTGCAGGGCTGCTTCGATGGCCGGACATCATTGGGCGATGCCACAAACCGGAAGCTGATGCGCGATTTCCGCCTGTATATGCTTGTCGGCGGTATGCCGCAGGCGGTCGCGGCATACCTTGAGACGAACAATCTGGAAAGGGTGGACAGCGTGAAGCGGGCCATCATCACGCTGTATGAGGACGATTTCAACAAGATAGACCCTACGGGCAGGGCCTCGAAAATGTTCCATCAGATTCCCGCCCAACTGTCGGGCAACGCCAACAGGTATCTGGCATGGAGCGCTACGGACGGTAGCCGGAGCTCGGAACTGACGGAGATTGTGTCTGAAATAAAGGAGTCGATGGTTGTCAACATGGCCTATCATGCCAACGACCCGGGTGCGGGAATGGCGCTGCATCAGAGTCCTAACAAATACAAGATGTTTGCGGGCGACACGGGTTTGTTTGTAACGCTCGCGTTTTGGGATAAGAAATTCACCGAAAACACGATTTATAACAAGTTGCTGAGTGATAAGTTGTCTGCCGACATCGGGTATGTTTATGAGAATGTCGTCGCGCAGATGTTGAAGGCCTCGGGGCATGAACTGTATTATTACACATTCCCGACAGACAGCGGCAAGCACAATTATGAGGTGGATTTCCTGATTGCCGACGGCGACAAGGTCAGCCCTATCGAGGTGAAGTCGTCGGGGTATAAGACGCACGCGTCGCTGGATGCTTTCTGCGAAAAATTCTCATCGAGGATAAGAAACAAATATCTGGTTTATACAAAGGACCTGCGCAAGGAAAAGGATGTGCTGTATCTGCCTTCGTATATGGCGATGTTCCTGTGACAGAGATACGGGAAACGGGGAACCGGCAATATAGCTTCCTTTATCTTCTCCTGTCTTCCAGCCCATAAATAATAGAAGAGGACGTACCAAAAGCGGTGCGTCCTCTTCCTTATATACATACATTAAACTAAATATCGCTATTTCACAATAGCGTTGCCTTTATTTAAATACCACTATTTCACAATAGCGTTTTTCTTATTTCACAGCCGGAACATATTGCATAGACGGCGCAAATGCCTTTGCAGCCATAGTCTTTGCCTTTGCCGTTGTGTGTGGCTTTGCATCGGCTGTCATGTCATATTCCTCGATGAACACGTTGGTAAAGAACAGCAATGTGCCAGCAAAGGATGCAGAAGAAAGGGTCGTGCTTCTGAATGCTCCTAATGAGAAGCAGTCGCTTGCATGATTGCTCCAGTTTCCATCATCCTCGAATGAGCCGGCAGTGAATTTATCTACTGTTCCGTCCTCGTTGGTATAGCTGTCCTGCACCAGTCTTGCCGTCATCGAGACAGCAGTGTTCCATGTTATGCTTCCTGCCTCGGCATCGCCGATGAGCGAATATACATAGTAGCTCTGATAGCGTCCCATGCTGTGTCCGCCGGTCAGTGTCATCGTGAGGTCGGCCTTGTTGAATGTTACAGGCATTGACCAACCGAATTGCGGGAGCTCGAGGTTGTATGTCGAGCCGGTCTTTGTTACCTGCGCAAGCAATGTCACCACAGCCTCGTTCGGGTCTTCCTCATCTGGGTCTACACCGCCGAATATATAATATTTGCCAACGACATCCTTGTCGATATCGCCCTGAGTTACCTCTATCCGGTCGCCCAATGTGCCGGCCTGATAGTAAACATATCCTGTGCGGATTTGTCCGGTAGTGTTCTCCTCAGTGCTGATTGTCAGCTTGCCGTCAACGAGTTCGGCAGTCAGCCACGGGTCGGAAGTGGAGATTGTAACGTCGAGGTTTGTGTTGAAGTCGTATGCGTTCACGTTCTCCTCATCACCGTATACGATGTTAGCGGGTGCGTCGAGCACGAAGACAGCACCAAGCTGTGATACGTTCACTTGCAGGAAGTCGCCGTTTGCGGCTTTGATGGTTACGAAAGTGTGGCGTGACTCACGTGAATAGTTGGCGTCTGCGGTAAGCGTGATGGTGTTTCCGCTAACGCTTACGTTGAGCCATTCGTCGTCAGCCTCAGCCTGAATGTCCTGCCCTGTCACGGTGAGGGTCTTTGTGGCACCTGCTGCCGGAATCTCGGTCTGGCCTTCTGTTACCTGCACGGTGTTTACCTTCTCTGTGTAATCATCGTCGCTACAGGATGCCATAATGAGGCATCCCATAACGAAAAGGGTTATATTAAATAGCTTTTTCATTTCACAATATTTTTTTGTTTATTAGTTCTTTGTCAGTCCAACAAGATAAGGCATCTGGGCTGAACCGTTAACAAGGAATGCCGCGTCTGAACACTGATCGCTGTTGGCTCCATCCCACAGAATGAAAGAGTCTGCCGTTACGCCTGGATATGTGCCTGCATCCTCGAATGTGAAACCTGTTTCTGAAGGTATGAGTTTCACACCGGCCTGTGTACTCCATGTAAGATTTCCACCGGCTCTGAGTCCCCACATTGCAAGGTATATAGGATTGTTGCGGCTGTCGTTGCCAAGCAACTGCGCGAAAATGATTGCCGCACCGGCCTTCTTGTCGTATGTGATGTTGATGTCGTGGTTCGGAACAAGTCCGCTCAATACCCAACCGGTCTTGTCAGCGTTCTCGGCAATAGTCACATTGACATTGCGCAGTCCGTAGTAGTAGCTGAACCTATAGCTTCCGACAATCTTTTCGTTTACCTCATTATAGAACATATATCCTTCGGGAAGTTCAGCTGTAAGAACCAGACCGGGGTATTCATCGCAAGTAAGTGTGAAGTTGTCAATGTTGTAGGTAAAGTTCTGTACCGTCGCACCTGCGAAAGTAGCGGGTTCTCTGAGTTTCAATCCGGTGGCGGTATAGATGAATGGCTCATAAAGTTCCTCGGTAGTGCCTGCAATCCACAGGTGGTTTTCCTCGTCAATTTCGCCGACAACGGCAGCGCCGTCCATAGAACCGTTATACGTGTACATCATGTTGTCGGAGATATTGGTAATGCCATTAAGATATTCTTCCCAAGATACATCTTCCGGCATACGTGTGAGTACCATGTGATTGCCCCATTTCTTGCCTTTCAATTCAATGCGGTCATCGGTAACATCGAGTACCACGAACTCAAAATCACCCTCGAAACCGTCTACCTGATCTTGGTAAGGCTGCGACAGGAAGTGCAGAATCTCATTATAGGTGTTGAATGTCAGCACCGGCCCCTGGTCTTTCACGACGTCGTAGCTCGACCTTGTTGTCATGGTGTTGTCGCCAGCTATCTCGCCCGCAACGGTAGCCTTGCCGTCCTCGAACTTCACGAGGAAGTTGTAACCGCCATGCACGTATTCCGAACCGAGATAGTACTCAAGATGCCATCCGTTGTGAGCAGACTCAAGAACGCTCTTCGCATTGGCAACGGCCTCATCTATACGCTCAGCCGCAGATTTGTCAAACACGTCATTATCATCGTGCAGACATGACTGCATGGAGAATGCCACTACGGCAAACATCAAATATAAAAATCTCTTTTTCATTGTCTCTTTCTTAATTTAAGTGTTCAAGATCTAATTTGTCCAACTCTTGTCCGCGGTGCTGAACGGCACGGTGCAGCTCGTCTAAGTCGAGATTCCAAGAATCCTTCATGTACTTCTTGATGTAGTCGAGTTTCTTCTCGATGATGGCCCTTCCGCTTGCTCCGGCACGGGTGAGCTTGCTCTCCCATGTGGCATCGCTGTTGGTGATATACTGTGCCATAGTCTCGGCGAAGTCTTCACGCGGCTCCACCATCGCATAGTTGCGGATAAAGCCCTTGCTGAGAGCCTCTGCTTCCGGCACCTGATACCAGTTAACGCTCACATAGTCGCCCGTTGAAATCTTGTCGAACTCAGAATCGTAAGGTATCTTCTGGTTGAGGATGTGGGTAAACTCGTGGTGCAGAGTCGTGAAGTAATACTGCTCGAGCAGGTCGTAGTTATGCAAGTTAGCGTCTGTCAGGCTGTTCACCATATAGAGCGTTACCTTGTAACCGCCCTCGGCCGTACCGAGCACCATCGTACCGTTGTTCTCATAACCCGGCGAACCGATGAGTACAATCTGACGCGGAGAGTTAGCCTTAAGGAAGTCCTGACCTATCACCTCGTTGTAAGCATCGAACCAAAGATACTTAACTATTATCGCGAGCTTTGCAGACTTGGCAGAGTCGGCCGGAACGAGAGTCTTCTTGTTGTCCGTCTCGATGTATTTCCACTTGTATTGGAAATCTACATTATATGGATATGTGTAGTTCTTGAGCAACCATGTGTCAAGAGCGTCACGGTTTTCTGTGCCGTCTACCGGGAATATGGTGTCACCGCTTGGGTCGTCATCGGAACATGCGGTGAATCCCAATACCATTATTGAAATCAGCAATAATGAATATAGCTTATTTTTCATACTCATATTATATATTCTTTAATGTACTAATATCTTTATACCTTTACTTAGTTTCTTGGGTTAGCCTGCAATCCTGCGGTGATTACATCCTGCGGAAGCTGGATAGCCAGACGCGGGTCGTTAGGCTCCATAGTGTCCGTTACACCGGTAATGTTATAGTTAGAGTTCATTGTACGGCGGTACATCGTGATACCATAGCGCTTAACGTCCTGAAGACGGAAGCCCTCATGCAGTGTAACGACACGCTTCAACTGAAGTATTGCCTGAAGCAAAGCCTCCTGTGTGGCATCGCCATTGACGAGCTTTGTCAGCTTCTTTTTCGGTGTCGGAGCCATCGGCTCATAATAATCAACGCCGTCATAGAATGTCTTCAGACCGTCGAGAGTAGCCTGATAGTGAGTCCTCGTAAATACAGCAAGCTCAGTATTCAAGTCGGCAAGAGCCGCATTGTAGTTTCCTGCAAGCGCGTTAGCCTCAGCACGCTCGAGAAGTGCGATGTCGGTAGTCATGATTGGATATTCTGCATGAGCGAATCCGATACCTGCCTGCAAGTCTGTGTATTCAAATTCGTATGGCACCTTGCGGAAGATATATTTAGAAAGACTTCTGTTTGACCAAACATACGCGTACATATTTCCCCAGGGGAATGTTGCTTCCAGAGTCTCGGTCTTTGATATTGCGTCGCCGTGTGCATATCTGTCTCCATACGAATAAGGTCCGCCGATGGCTCCCCATTCAGACTGAACAACCTGAAGCAGCAGGTTGCAAGCATGGTCTGAGTTTACGAAGAACTCAGGAGCGACCTGTCTGTTCTGCACCTGTCCGTACAAAGCTGACCAGTCGCGCAAGTCCATTGGCGATGCGTTCTCGCCAAGCAAGAGATTGCCGTACTTGATGCTCTCGTCATATTTCTGATAATAGAGATAGAAACGGGTTGCGAAAGCGTATGATGCTCTCTGGTTGAAGTGGAACTTCGGCTTTGCGTACTGGTTTGTTACCAAAGGAAGAGCCCGCTGGAGGTCGGCCTCGATCTTCTCATACAAGCCTTTCAGAGTGCCACGCTCGTATGACTGTCCCACTGTTGTCTCGGTCTTGGTCGGGTAAGGCAGACCAAGCTCGTTGGCAGCCGTAGCTTCATCGTAGGCGTTGCAGAAGACTGTAGAGAGCATGAACATATTGTATGCACGGCACATCAGCGCCTCACCGAGCTGCGAGCTGTAAGCCTTCTGCTCCTCGGCAGAGAGCTTGTCGATATGCTCTATCGAAGCGTTTGAAGCCGCGATGGCCTTGTAATATGCGTTCCACAATTCCTGCGGGGTCTCCGGATCTCCGGTCTCTGTGATGTCCGCCCACTCGAAAGCCTGACGTTGGAAGCGGCTGGCTTCCGTCCATCCTGAGTTCTGACAAAGGTCAGAGTTGTCGGAGTACATCTCAAACAGATAAGCAGGGTTTACTTCCGAGTACGCACTCACAAGAAGATTGTTTATATCATCCGGCGAAGTAAACTCCATACGGCTATCAGGCTGCTTGTCAAGATAGTCGTCGCATGACGCGAGCGTCAGTCCGAGCGACAAGATAGATATTCCTATATATTTACTTTTCATATTTGTTTTCTTCTTTATGTTTTTTGGAAATGTGAATTATTAGAATCCGGCTTTCAGTGTGAGAGTGAACTGCTTCGGAACCGGAGCAGACACACCACCAGAGCGGAAGAATTCAGGATCCTGACCATTAAGTTTCTTGTCTGCATATATCAGGAACAGGTTGGTAGCCTGAAGTTTCAATGACAGGTTCGTGAGCGGACCAATCCAAGCCTTCGGGAACTCATATCCCAATGACATTTCTTTCATACGGATGAAGTCTCCCTTAGCGATGCGCACATCAGAATAGTTGTAGACACTATATGCGCGGGACAGCTCTCTGTCGGCCTGATGCTGGCCATAGCTGAGAATTACAGGAATGTTTGTGAATTTCTCGTCGCCAGGTGCCATCCAACGGTTCTTGAATTCCTTCGTCATAGATGAAAGGTCGCTGTAAACTCCTCTGAAGACAGGGTCGAGACGAACGACATTTCCGAACGAATAAGTGATGAATACATTGAATGTGAATCCTTTGTACTTGAAGATGTTACCGAACGAACCCTGTACTGTCGGGTCTGTCGGGCCTTCATATTTCAGGTAGTCGAGCTTGTCGCGCTCCTGGAGTTCGATGTCGTAGACTGTAACCTCGCCTGCCTCGTTAAGGAAGGTTGGCATACCGTCCTCGTTAAGTCCCATGAACGGAACTGAGAACAGAGCACGCACCGGATAGCCCTCACGGCGGCCACCGTAGTTTGTCAAGAGGTCGATGGCGCGGTCCTGACTTGCAAGGCTCGTAATCTTCGTCTTCGTATGAGAATAAACAAGGCTTGTATTCCAGCTAAAGTCCTTAGTCTTGATGTTGGTAGTACTGATACTCAACTCCTCACCATTAGACTTCATGTCGGCTGCGTTGGCCCAACGGATAACCTGTCCGCCGATACCCTGTGTGGCAACCGGACCGATTTCATCGAAGTTCTTACGTGTATAAATATCGAAAGCCACATTGATTCGGTCGTTCAGGAAGCCTGCCTCAATACCGAAGTTGAACTCGTTCTTCTTCTCGTATGTCAAATCATCGTTTGCAAGGTCGGAGAGCTGGATACCAGTTTCCTTGTCCTGAGAGAATATGCGGTATGGCTGATATGCTCTGAACACGTTACCCGAGCTTGTGTATCCTGTTGGAGGAGGAGTGGCGGTCAGAGAGTAAGATGCCTTCAGCTTAAGATGAGAGAGCGTAGGCTCAAGTGCCTTGAAGAACTTCTCCTGGTCAACGTTCCATGATGCTGCGACGTTCCAAGTAGGTGTCCAGCGTGCAGAACGGCTCTTACCCATAGCGTTGCTACCCTCGTAACGGTATGTACCTGTAAGGATATACTTGTTTGCAAAGCCGTATGTGAAGTTTGCGAAGAACGCTGCCGAGCGTGAGTTGGTGTTAGAAAGGCTGTAGTAATCGGTGTTCTCCTCTACAGCCTTCTTGAAGAATGGATAAACATAGAAAGGTATCTCACCCTTGTTATACTGCATACCTACACCGTTGAACCATGTACGGTTACGCTGTATATCTGTCGTCTCCATACCGCCGAACAGGTTCAGCATGTGCACTTTGTTAAATATATGGTTGTAGCTTGCGGTAAGACGGAAGTTCCAGTCAATCATCCTATTGTCTGTACGTCTGAGGAAACCGCCGTTCGGGAGCACAGTAATAGGCAGGGCAAACGGGTCATCCTTGTCAGTGTAAAGATACTTGTTGCCGTCGCGGATGATGGCGTTGTCCATAGCGCGGTAAGCCTCAGCCTGGTTAGAGTCGTCAAGAATCTTATACTCCTGAGATGTGGCTGTGTACTTCATCGCTGCAAGTCCTGACAACTCAAGGTCTTTGATAGGACTCCACTTCAACTCAGCCTGGAATTTTGTGTCAACGAAATCTATGTCAATGTAGTTTGTCTCCAGCTCGTGCATGATGTTGAACGGCGCGTAGTTAGACTGATAATAAGTGTTCGGGTCGAGCGCGCGTGAAGTGTTCAAAGCGTAAGAATACGGGTTGATATCGAAGTCGCGCTTCACGTTTCCGTTCACCACGTCGAGGTCTTGGCTCAATGTTCCCGGAGCCTTCTGCTTACGGTAGCTTCCACTGCCGATGATGTTGAGGCTCAGGTTCTTCAGAATCCTGTGAGTAGCGTTCATGTTCATCGTGTAACGGTTCACCTTACTCTGCTTGTACCATCCCGGGTCAACCATTGCCGACATAGAGACATAGTAGTTGCTCTTCTCCGTACCGCCGCTAAGG
Organism: uncultured Prevotella sp.; assembly: GCA_900547005.1. Lineage (GTDB taxonomy): Bacteria > Bacteroidota > Bacteroidia > Bacteroidales > Bacteroidaceae > Prevotella. Next base: position 3,739 of record URER01000054.1, on the reverse strand, counting down.
CTGATAGAATGGTTCTGCATGATGTTCGTAGAGAAAAGCTGGTCGAACCAGTCCGTGTTGCGCATCTCGGCATTCTGCAAGTAGCCGTTGCGCGCCTCCAAAGTGTTGGCGAGCATGAATGTGCCTGTGGCAGGGTTGTAAGTGTTAATCAACTCATACATCTTGCCATACACACCATAATCGCTTCCGTTGAGCACATTGCTGTAAGAGAGCCATCCCTTGTCCTGCAACTCACGGTAAATACCCATCTGGTCCTGAGAGTTCAGGATGTTGAAGTCGCTGTATGAAGGGATAAGACGGGTTGTGAACTCACCCGTATAGCTGATATGTGCCTGTCCTGCCTTACCCTTCTTGGTAGTAACGACAATCACACCGGCCATAGCGCGCGCACCATAAATAGATGTTGCGGAACCGTCCTTCAATATCTGAAAACTCTCGATATCGTCAGAGTTCAATCCTGCGATGGCAGAAGAGATAAGGGTCTCAGGGTCTCCGGAAGACAAGTCATCAGAGTTGATGTCGGTAACATCTTCCATTATCACACCATCTACAACCCACAACGGTTTTGAAGAACCATAGATAGAGGTCGCACCACGCACACGGATCTTAGGCGCGGAACCGAATGTACCACTTACATTCTGCACAGACACACCGGCAGAGCGGCCTTCCAGTGAACGGCTCACATCCGCTATACCGTTTATGATGGCATCATTTGCGTCTACCTTGTCCGTAGCACCGGTAAACATACGACGGTCCATTTTCTGCATACCCGTCACAACAACTTCTCCCAGAGAGGTCTGGTCTGCTTTCATGACGATTTTCATGTTTCGTCCGGCCTTTACCTCCACTGGCTGCATACCGATATAAGATACCCGGATTACAGTCTTTCCCTTTGGCATCGTCATGGAGAACTTACCGTCAAGGTCTGTCACCACGCCGACATTTGTACCAGCGGCCTGGATCGAAAGCCCCCTGCTCCCGGTGGGAAGTTCAGGGGATGGAGGATGGAGAAATGCATTCATGGCAGCATCCGCACATATTTTCCGATTAACTTTATCAGCTTCAAATTAGGCCAGATTGGTCCAATTAGGCTAATTAGGCTAATTTGTCTAATTAGTTCAATTAGCCCGATTACTCCAATAATTCCCCCGCGAGGCTGAAAAAAACGCCTGAAAACTCACGTTTTTTCAACCAAATTCTCTATTGCTCCCAAAAACGCAAAAATACGGCTTTTTAGCCAATTTTTAGCTAAACACTTGATTATCAGATGTTTATCCCGTTTTATCGCAAAATCCGCCATTTTGGAGCGCATTTTTAGCCCCATTATTTTGCAACGGAGGCTCCGTTAGAGTCTAACGGAGGCACTTTTGGCCTTCAACGGAGCCTCCGTTGCAATGCAAAACGGCCTAAAACAGACTCCAAAAGTGCCACTTTTGAAAGCCAACAAACGTTAAATTGCCCGAAAACGGCATTTTTCCCCGTTTTTGGAGACTTGATTTTTCGATAAAAATCGACCCGATTTTTCTCTAACGGAGGCCGTTTTGGAATTTTGAATTACGAATTTTGAGTTTTGAATTGGGATTTTTGAGGTCGGGAAATTGCCGAAAATGAGTAACGAGACCTATATTTAACGTTCATTAGCACGAGAGAATCGATTTTCAAATGTAAAGATTTTTGACTTAAAACCTTTACAATTCAGGCCGTAAGATTGGAGGCTTCTGATTATGAGGAGAGATTACACAAAAGACATATTTCACCTTACAATCTAAGACCTAAAATTACATAACCTCACAAAAAAACGATTTGTTTTACCGATGTTGCACCATTTTTATTTACCTTTATCTTGCGAAACCGCCTCTCTTTTATATAAATATATGTTTATCCTGGTATGGGAAACGCCGACAAGAAGTATGTTACTGAACATTATTCTTCACTATATAAATTCTAAGAAATATGACATCAATGACATTTCACTTGCATTTGGCTAACCATGCAAACAAGAAAGGACTCTTCCCGGTTATGCTCAGAATGACACAAAACAGAAAATCGAAAAGACTGCGCACGCTGGTCGAGGTGAGAACGGCGGAATGGAACAAAAACAAAGAGTGTGTGAGGGCGAGCAATCCGAACAGTGAATGGATGAATGAGGTGCTGGAAAAAGAGCTGAGAATGGCTAAAGACGTGTATCTGAACCTGAGAAACCGTGGGATGGACACGCCCGAAAAGGTGAAGGACAGCATGAAAAGGGGCAAGCGGTCGCCCTCGTTCATGGTCTACGCAAAGGAGAGAACGCAGGAGATTTATGATGCGGGAGGGATAAGGAACTGGAAGAAATACCTGAGCTTCTGCAACAAACTGGAGGGGTTCATGAAGACGAACGGCATGAGCGACCTGCTGTTTGTGGAGCTTACCCCGGCGCTGCTGTCTAAGTTTGACAACTATCTGCGCCGTCTGCCCAACAAGAGAAGACCTTCGCAACAGCTACACCCGAACACAATACAAGTGCATCTGAATATTTTCAAGACACTGATAAACAGGGCGATAGAGATTGACGGGATGCTGCGGCCGGAGCAAAATCCGTTCATGAAATTCAAGTTCCGCGGCGTGAAGACGGTCAAGGAAAAGCTGAACGAGGAAGAACTGAATGCGATAATGCGCCTCCGGCTGAAGCGCAACAGCAAGACGTGGCACTGCCGCAACTACTTCTTCTTCTCGCTCTATTGCGCCGGTATCCGCATCGGAGACCTTATACAGTTGCGCTGGTGTAATGTTACGGACAACGGAAGGCTGCGCTATCAGATGGGAAAGAACCACAAGGTGCGCGACCTCGTGCTCGTGGGCAAGGCCCGGAAAATACTGGACGAATACCGGCGCAAGGACGCACGGGCTACAGACTATATCTTTCCGATTCTCTCGGGTACGGAACCGTGGGCAAATTGCATCACGCAGGAAGAGAAAGACACCCTGCCTCCGCTGATGAAACTGCGGATGTTTCAGACCATCGGCACGCACAATGTAATTATAAACCAGGAACTCGACCGCATAAAACATCTTGCCGGGATTGACAAGAAAATCTCTTTTCACATCAGCCGCCACTCGTTTGCGAAGATGGCGAAAGAGAAAGGACTCGACAATCTGGAGGTGAAAGCGCTCATGGCGCATTCCAATCTTGCCACGACACAGAAATACATGGGCGAGTTCGACACCAAACAGAACGACGACGCACTCAGCCGGGTGTTCCGGAATAAAAAAGACGAGCCTTAGTTGCACAAATGTTGAACCAACCGGCAAAATAATGTCAGATTGTCAATCCATTTTCTGCATATTCTGCATAAGTATGAATTAGTATTTAACTGCTTGCAAATTTATACGTTATTTATGCTAACAAGTTGAAAGTTTTATGCGTTAAAAATGCAATTCATGTCGTTTTTTAGCCCAAAACGGGCGAAAAATGTTAAAAAACGCGGTTAAATATTCATTTTAGAATGAAAACATTTGTTGGGAAAGAAAAATTATATAATTTTGCAATTTGTAACAAACGTATATTTTTATTGTTAAATTCAAAGTATTTATGAAAACAAGATTAACTATGATTTTTGCCTCGTTGTTCCTGTGTCTTGGAACGGCTTTGGCACAAACTGAAGTTAACGGTACCGTTGTATCCTCAGAGGACGGACAACCGGTGATAGGTGCTTCGATCCAGGCCGCAGGTACTAACGTCGGTGTGGTTACGGACCTT
>URER01000053.1 GCA_900547005.1 uncultured Prevotella sp. | reverse complement strand
CCTCTATCGCATTGCTAAACTTTACGCCTACCCACACTAAATAACTACTGAGCCAAAAATGGCAATCACTCTCTGCTGAACGATGGTCAGTCCGTCGATTCCGAAACTGTTTAATGGCAAGTTCCAGATAACCGCCGTAACCAGAATGATGACAAACATCTCAAGAACCTTCTTCTTGGAATACTTGTTTGTCAACTTGTTTGAATTTTCTGCATCCATAAATTCTATTATTTTTTTATTGTTTATTGGCTATAAAGATGTTAGGCGTACAAAGTTACACAATATCTTTGAATTAAAAATGAACATTCATAAAGATTTATTTGTTTTTTATTAACTTTGCCCCATAAAACAGATATATATGAAGATTTTTTTTCTCTTTTCGACACTTATATGTTTAATTATGTCTTCGTGTGGCAGAACCGACAAGAGGACGAACCGCGACGAAGGCCAGAAGGTTGTTTTCAAATATGCCGAAAACATTTCAATCGAACGGTGCCGGAAATTCAAAATCGCGACTTTGGCTAACCCGTGGACAAAGGGAAAGACATTACATACATATATTTTAGTAGACAGAAAAGACTCCGCCACGTGCGGACCGCTGCCCGACGGGACTGTGATATACACGCCGTTGCGCCGGGCTGTCATGTTTGCATCACCGCATATCGCGCTTGCCGGAATGTTGGGAGCGACCGGCAACATCGCCGGGGTGGCTGACACACGGTTTATCCGCCTGGCAAATATAATAAGAAAGGTGAAGAGCGGAGAGATTACCGACTGTGGGGAGTCGATGAATCCGAATGTGGAGCGCATCATAGAGACTTGTCCGGACGCTCTTTTCATATCACCCTTCGAGAACAGCGGAGGCTACGGCAATTTGGAAAAGACCGGCATTCCCATCATTGAATGTGCCGAATATATGGAGACTTCGGCTCTCGGAAGGGCGGAATGGATGCGCTTCTACGGTATGTTATTAGGCAAAGAGCATGAGGCCGACTCGCTTTTTGCCTTGACTGAATCGAAATATAATAAGCTAAAGAATATGGCTAAGCAATCAAAGACAAGGCTGTCGATAATCACAGAGAAGCTCACCGGCACGACGTGGTATGTGCCGGGAGGACGTAGCAGCGCAGGAAAACTGATTGCGGATGCTAATGGCGGATATGCCTTTGCTGCCGACACACACAGCGGAAGTCTCGCCATGTCATTCGAGGCGATACTTGACAAGGCCGGAAACGCCGATGTTTGGGTGTTCAACCATAGCGGAACTGCACCTGTGACCTACCCTACCCTGCTTTCGGAATACCGTGGTTACGAATCGATAAAGGCATTCAAGAACCAAAATATTTGGTTCGTAAATTCGTCGCAAGTACCTTATTTTGAGGAGATTTCGTTTCGACCTGATTTCCTTCTGCGCGATTATATAATCTTACTGCATCCCGACCTGAAGATAGGAAAGCTCAAATATTTCGAGAAGGTCATTAATTAAGAATTATCAATGAGTACATTAAGGATTCAAAGACATATCATCCTGCTTGTCATCATCATCGTTGCACTGTTTGCGATAAACCTGTTCTCAGGTTCGGTGAGCATCCCGGTAGCGGACGTATATAATATAATAATAGGTGGAAGCGGTGGGAAAGAGACTTGGAGATACATCATTATGGAGTCACGTCTGCCCCAAGCAGTCACGGCAACACTATGCGGAGGAGCACTCGCAGTAAGCGGCTTGCTGCTCCAAACGGCGTTCCGCAATCCTCTTGCGGGTCCTTCCATCTTCGGAATAAACAGCGGAGCTGGTCTCGGAGTGGCGACAGTCATGCTATTGATGGGTGGCAGCGTGTCTATCGGAACGCTCTCGGCAACCGGTTTTGTGGCTGTGTTTGCCGCCGCCTTTGCCGGTTCTATGGCCGTAACGGCATTGATATTCTTCTTCTCAAACCTTGTGCGCAGCAACGTGATGCTGCTCATCATAGGAATCATGATTGGCTATCTGTCGTCTGCCGCCATCACCTTGCTAAACTATTTCGCGACAGAGGAGGGTGTAAAATCATACTTGATATGGGGTATGGGCAACTTCGGCGGTGTATCAACAGATAATCTTCCGTTTTTCAGCATCACTATTATAATGGGTATAGTGGCTTCGTTGATGCTCGTAAAGCCACTCAACGCGTTGTTGTTGGGTGAGCAGTACGCCGAAAACTTAGGCATCAACACCCGCCGGTTGCGCAACCGTCTGCTTATCATCACGGGCATTCTGACGGCCGTAACCACTGCTTTTTGCGGTCCGGTGGCATTCATCGGTCTTGCCGTTCCTCACATCGCACGGCTCATTCTGTCGTCTGAAAATCACCATCGGCTGCTTCCCATGACGATATTATGCGGTTCGGCAGTGGCTCTACTCTGCAATATCGCCTGCACGCTACCGCCGTCAGGCGGCATGATTCCGCTTAATGCTGTTACGCCGGTTATCGGTGCACCGGTCATAATATATGTGATTATGAAACAGAGGGAATGACGCAAGGAAACAGGAGACAGGAGACAGGAGTTCAGACAAATGTTTTGTTAGTCAACGAGTTGACGAGTTGGCAAGTTGCTACCTTTTCGTATTTATGAGGTATTGAATTCTTCTCTCTTTGTTCTTCGTTCTTCATTCAACAGGCATTTCTCTTACCTCTGACTTCTCACCCCTTACCTCGACTTTCCCGTGGGGATTTGGAAGAGGCTCTTCTATATTCCTCCTTCACTCTCTTTTCTATATCGCTTGCTGATTTCACCCCTTTCCCGGCAGTCCTTATCAGCATACATATCGCCATGACAACTATGATAATGCCGGCGCAAACAACCCATCGGAGCAATTCGTTAGCGATAGGCAGATAGTCGAGACACACAATTCCGACAATTATCGGGATGGCATAGAACAGCACATCTGTCACACCATGCACCTTATAACTTTCCTTCATCGCCTGCCACTCGGCATCCTCAGCCAACAGTCGCTCACGGTTCTGCAACCAAAGTATTTCAAAATCTTTATCTTCCATAGGTGCAAAAATACATAGTTTTTCGCAAAATGGCACAAAAAACCACGAAATACAGCCTATAATAAGAAAGTTTCTGCCTAAAAATATGGCTAATTTTGGCTTTTTTATATACATTTGCACCGTAAGAATAAAATACATACAAAACTATGAGTAACATACAAGAGATTATTAAAAGCAGGTCAAAAAACCAACAAGTAAAGGATTTTTTCTTTCTATTCATCGGCATCGCAATCTATTCATTTGGCTATACTGCCTTTATCCTGCCCGAAAAAGTGGTTATGGGAGGCGTGGCCGGACTCTCGGCATTGATATTCTACGCTACGGGATTGCCCACCGGTATTTCCATTTGGGCACTCAATATAACCATGCTTGCAATAGCATTCCGAGCCTTAACCAAGCAGTTTACAATAAAAACCATCATCGGCGTAACGATAATGTCTATACTCATAGGCTTCCTTCAACCGTTTTTCGAAGCATATCCGCTGATTACCGCAGGCGAGGATAAATTCATGCACGTACTCATCGGTGGCGCGATGGGAGGTGCCGGACTGGGACTTGTATTCGCTCATAACGGCTCCACTGGTGGCACCGACATCATCGTCGCACTGCTGAACAAGCACTTCCGCATGAGTTTCGGACGTGCGATGCAGTTCATCGACATCACAATCATATCATCGTCCTACCTGCTTTTCCACAGTACGGAGACCATCGTCTACGGTGTCGCATTCACCCTTATTGCCAGCTACGTGTGCGATTATATCATAAACGGTTCGCGCCAGACGGTGCAGTTTCTCATCATTTCAAAGGAATATGCAAAGATTGCGGACGTGATAAACAAGAAAGTGGATCGAGGTGTTACGCTCGTCGAAGGCCGCGGATGGTATTCTAAGGCGAATGTGGATATGCTGATAGTGCTTGCGCGCAAATATGAGTCGCAAGAAATATTCAACTATGTAAAGGCCATCGACCCATACGCGCTCATCTCGCAGTCGTATTGTCAGGGCGTATTCGGCGAAGGATTCGACAAGATAAAGTAATGGTTGCATCCCGACCTACTCAAAATTAGGGATTCTAACGACATAAAGAGAAATGCTTTTCATAGGCGTTTCTCTTTTTTTATATCGTGCCTAACGATTGTCTACAATCTATAATGATAAAATACGGTAGGCCGCAACAGAGGTAATAGGCAAGAAGTCTCTATCTTTATGCTGCAATTCTCTCTCCTCTTTTCCCTCTCCTCTCTCCTCTTTTTAGTAAAGAACTTTTACAATTCAAATCGTGTCAACTTTTGTTAAATATAGCCTCCGTTACAATTTTCGGCCGTTTTTCGACCCCAAAATTGCACTCTAAAAACTCAAAACTGACGACTAAAAACTGCAAAAGTGCCTCCGTTAGAAAAAAAGAGGGTCGATTTTTGTCGAAATTTCACATCCGCTGGAACGCAGAAAAATGCCGTTTTTGCCCGATTTAACATCCGTTAGCTTTCAAAAGTGCCACTTTTAGAGTCCGTTTGTGGCACTTTTAGAGTGCAACGGAGGCTCCGTTAGAGCCCAAAAGTGCCTCCGTTAGCGTCTAAAAGTGCCTCCGTTGCAAAACAACGGTGCCTAAAACGGCTTCTAAAACGGTCATTTTCGCCATTTTTCTCCCTAACCATCTGATTACCAAACTTTTAGCTCCAAATGCCCTAAAACGCCATATTTTCGCGTTTTTGAGAGCAACCGAGAGTTTGTTTCAAAAAACGCGATTCTGAGAGCGATAAAAGTGAAGATTTGGGCAAAACAGAAAGGAAACTGAAGACTGGAAACTGGAGTTCAGACATTACTCTTTTATACTAATAAATTCTTCTCCCCCTCACTCATTACTCTTAATCTGTAAATTTCCATTATACCCTTTTACCTCGCAATTATTGCTTCTATATTTTCTAAATTATTTATGTGAGAAATGTTTTGCATATACCAATGAATTTGACGAACTTTGTAAGCAAGTTCCTTTTTAATTAAAGACAATGCTCTAAACTTAAAGAATATATGTACGAAGCTAATGAAGCACCATTCCCTTTTTGGGGAGCTGAGACAAAGACTAAGGGCGGACGAGACCCTTTGGCAGTCCAAAATAGTAGTGTGGTTATTTATAGCGATATGATAACCGGTATCACAAACGTTACAGGCCGTGTGCGATATAACGGTTTCTTTTGCTGGCTTTTGACATTTATCGCCAAGCGTATCGCAAGTATCGACATAACAAAAATAGACAGTCCGGCAGAGCAAATAAGACTAATCAGGAGGGGCGAACTGCTTCTTGCCTATATCAACAGAAATGTAAACGGCGTAAGTGGTGGAGAGTTTACAGGAAAGTACTTTGACAATGATATTATTGATCTTGCCTGGGGAGCTGATTATGAAAACAAGTCAGTGCATAAAATATATTGGCAAAACTCTATGGGCATATTCGGGCAATATTACTTAGGCGCTCTGCTCCAACTCAGACTGGTGTACGCCCCGACTCCCGGAGGTAGCCATAAATCATACAGAGTAACGCAAGTGGGACGAAAACTTGCAGAGACATTCGGACAGTCGCTTACGGAAAATATTGAAGACTTATTCTGGGAAGGTATCTACTCCGGAAAGATTGCCACAGAAAAGCTCCCACTTATGTCGGTAATGGCTTTAGACAAGATAGACAATGAGAACGAACTCGACGAATACCTGCGCATTTTCCGACAACCAGACAGACAGGACTTTACAGGGACTGACATTTGCCATCGCATCAACTCTATAAGATTATTGCTTGAATACATAAAGGAGAAAGGGCACGAAACGCCGTCCAAAGGTTTTGTACTAAGTTTTCTTAGATATAATTTCGAGACCGTACTTGGCAATATTAATAGCGCACATGATGAGCAGATAGCATGGTTTCTATACGAACTGAACGAATTAGCACATACAGCTTACGAGGCTTTTCATTTTGCCATACTCTATTCTATCAGCGAGGAGCCGCAACCATTGGATAATAGTCTGTCAGGACTAAAAGATGAATATGACAACTATTCGCATGATAGCATCGACACTGACGATATTTATTCTTTGTATTATCACATACTACGTTGCTACAAGGAAAAGAGCTACGGAGAATTATTATATGTGGCAACACATCTATTGATAGTTTTATACAAAACCATTGAGCCACATCTTGAAACTCTAATAAAGTTCGCACAGCATGAAAGCTATGATATCATGCACCCAGGCTTCGCTCCGACATTGCTTATCAGACTGGTTGACAAGACTGAAAACGCCGATTGGGATTTTGTAGAAAACATTCTCTACACTGCAATCAACGACCATTTGCGAAGTTCTTACGGCAAATCGACCATCGGACAAGGACTTGTGCACAACTATATGGTAGATGACGGACTGATTTGGAAACTCAGAGAACTCAGACCAGGCAGGACATCACCCCGCTTGCAGAATGTTTTGCAATACATTGAGGATATGAAATGGATTAAACGTTCGGACGAATATTATACAATCGACACACGAGGATTATCTATATTGAACGATGATTGAACAAATAGAACTTATAAAGAACATACCGGCAGGGAAGTTTCACTCTGCCTTAATGACATCCTTCTCAATTAATCTATACTATTGGGAAATGCAGTTGCTAAAGAATCTGTCGGGAAAAGGCATAAACTATGTATCTGCCATTGTAGACTCTGATTGTCTGTCTGACCAACTTCTGAAATTCAGCAAGGCATTCCACGGCAAGAAACCTATGGAGTTCAGCCTGCATGGATATAAGTCGAATGGGGCATTTCATCCGAAAATACAATTCTATGCAGGAAACGAGAATGTCCTTGTGCTAATCGGTTCAGGTAATCTGACTATCAGTGGACACGGCAAGAACATGGAAGTATGGACACCGGTAATGATTAACAGTACGGACAGTCCAGCTTATCCCTTTGTACGGGATGTGTGGAATTATCTGACAAATATATATGAGGGACTCGGCTATGAAGCCTGTAACATCATAAGAACTATAAAAGAAAACTGCAATCTGCTGCAAGACGAATACACAGCAAACAAAGCAGAACACAGGATTGACAGCGATTGCATCATCAGACTGTTTACAGACGGAGAAAAAACTCTGTTCCAGCAATGCGAAGAATGGATTGGAGAGGAAAGGATAAAAGCAATCACCATCTTGTCGCCATTCTATGACAGCCGTGCAGAACTGGTAAATGCACTATATAAAAGATTTGCCCCAGAATCTATAAATATCATCATTGAGAACGGATTTGGCAGTTGCCCTAAACCTAAGAACATACCAGACTATGTAAATATATACCGATGGGAAGATGTTGTTCCCAAAGCCATGAACTATCAGGAATACTATCACGCTAAGTGTTTCTTCTTCGATGGAGAGGAAAATCATTATATGTTGTGCGGTAGTGCCAACGCATCTGTTGCAGCATTCGGCATTCCCAACGTGTCATCTTCAAACAGAGAAGCGGGCGTAGGATATAAATCTGCATCTACAAACTACCTAAAGGAGTCGGGATTGCGACTGACTGAGCCTATCCCGGCATCCGAAATAAAGCAAGATACCGTCCAAACCGACCATGCTTCGGGAAATAATTGCACAGTATGGATTATGGAAGCATCTTATGAGTATGACCATTATACGGTCAAGACTCAGAACGACGAGAATATAGAAGGGGCAAAAATAACGTTTTATAGCGGTGACAGGAGCAAATCGAAAGAATATGCTTACCAAGCCAACGCAGGAGAATATACGCAAGAGGGGGATTTCGGTAAGATATTCAATCCTCTTTATGTAGAGATAACAGACTATGAAGGAAGACTTATTTCCAACAGGCAATATGTCATACCTTCGCTTAGTATGGAATATAACAACCCGTCTCCGGATAGCATTTCATACCGTAAGGGATGCCGGGCCATCGAAGCCGGGCAGTTTGTCAATGGGCAAGTGCTACGCTTCATAGAACAGATATTGAAGGATACTGAAACAAAAATAAAAGTCAACAGCAGTTCCCCCAAAAATAATCCGAGCGGAATAAATGACGAAAAAGGCAGAAAATTCGCTTCATTTGATGAATATATGGAAGATGACGGAACCGGAATTACCGGCGATTATAAATCACGCAGGAACGAAACAAAACCTATATCACAATCAACACTGCTATTCGACAGCATCATATCATATATCTCCAATTCTGTAAAAGAGAAAGAAGATGAGGAAATGGACAATGAGGAAATGGGAGATATAAAAGCCCCAAAAGAACAAAACACATCGCCAAGAACTGCCCATAAACAGCAAAAACCCAAGAATCCCGATGAAATAAGGAAACGATGTGAGGCTGCACTAAACAAGTATATAGAACAGATTGCCCCCATTGCGCTAAACGAGGTCAAGCCGGATGTCGTCAACATGACCGAAACTTTGAAGAAGTTTATGACTGCTATCTTCTTTATCAATAGGATTCTGGGCTACAGATACGCCACAGAAGATAATCCTAATGAGAATAATCCATTACTGAATATAGCTTATTCTGTCGGTTATCGCAAAACTGCAACAGAATACGCCCATCGCATCATCAACCTTTTTGCCTTATACATCAGCAAATGTGAGATAAAAGAAGAAACGAACAAAGTAATAAAAGAGAAAGTTGAAAGATACAAGCAATATGTTTTTGAACTGTGTCTGGCTGTCATCAGTATATGTGATTGGATGAATGAGGAGAATACCGAATACTCCCAACAGGTAGCATACACGAAAGAGGCAACACTGAGAAATATAAAAGACGCACTCTGCGCAGCCGTAACAGAGAGCACCGTGGCTAATGTCAATAAGCTATTGGATAGAGATATTCAAGAACTTGAAGGTTTTGACAGATTTCACATTGAGGCCATTATCAACAAGAATGTGTCTATCTTGAGCACCCCCATCAAAGAATATCCTATTAGTAACATATTACATACATCCGAATTTGGATATATCTCACTCCTGCCCAAGAATGACAAGATCGCGATACCATGCTCTATGATATTCAAATTAGATAATGCGAAGAAAATCCATACAACGAATTATCTATATCAGACTGAGCAGAAGCGATTATTAAAGATAAGACCATCATCCTAATTCTCTTTCGCTTTCACGTGTCCCACTATCTTAAAAATCAGCCAAATACTTGTCGGAACAGCAGAAAATTGGTATCTTTGCAGTCGCAAATATTATTAATAAAGCTATTAAGAAAAATATGAAAGCATTTGTTTTTCCCGGACAGGGAGCACAGTTTGTAGGTATGGGCAAAGACCTGTACGAGAACAACCCACTCGCAAAAGAACTTTTCGACAAGGCCGATGAGGTTCTCGGCTTCAAGATTACCGATATTATGTTCAACGGAACAGACGAGGATTTGCGCCAGACTAAGGTTACTCAGCCGGCTGTTTTCCTGCACAGCGTGATTTCTGCACTCTGTATGGGCGACGATTTCAAGCCTGAGATGGTTGCCGGACACTCTCTCGGCGAGTTCTCTGCACTGGTAGCAGCCGGTGCGTTGAGCTTCGAGGACGGTCTGCGTCTTGTTCATGCGCGTGCTATGGCTATGCAGAAGGCTTGCGAGGCAGCTCCGGGTACAATGGCTGCAATCATCGGCCTGCCAGATGAAAAGGTTGAGGAGCTTTGCGCAGCAGCAAGCACAGAGAACAATGTGGCTGTTCCGGCAAACTACAACTGCCCTGGTCAGCTTGTTATCTCTGGCAACGTTGAGGCTATCAACGCCGCTTGCGAGAAGATGAAGGAAGCAGGAGCTAAGCGTGCTCTGCCGCTGAAAGTGGGCGGTGCGTTCCACTCTCCGCTGATGCAACCGGCAAAAGATGAGCTTCAGGCAGCTATCGAGAACACCGAGTTTAAGGAGCCGAAATGTCCTGTATATCAGAATGTTGACGCAAAGCCTTACACTAATCCTGCGGACATCAAGGCTAACCTTATCGCACAGCTTACAAGTGCTGTTCGCTGGACGGCTTCTGTGCAGAACATGATTGCCGATGGTGCGGATGACTTCACAGAGTGCGGTCCGGGTAAAGTGCTTCAGGGCATGATTGGACGCATCGACAAGAATGTGAATGCGCACGGTATCGCATAAGCAACCAACGCAACGCGCAAGCGAATAAATAGGAGAAGACTTTTTCGGGTATGGATTATACAGATTACAGGGATCGGATTTCCGTGTGATATGTATAGTCTGTACTTTTTTATTTATAGGAAATAAATACCTAAACAAACATATTATGGAGAAAATTATAATCTACCAGACTTTCACAAGACTATTTGGCAACCGCAACACTACTTGCAAGTACTACGGAACAATAGAGGAGAACGGGTGCGGCAAGATGAATGACTTTGACGCGCGCACCCTGAAACGCATAAAGGAGCTGGGCGCGACACACATTTGGTACACGGGCATCGTGCGCCATGCCTCCCAAACAGATTACTCGGCATACGGCATTCCGCATCAGAACGCTACCGTGGTAAAAGGAAAAGCCGGGTCTCCATACGCCATTACGGATTATTATGACGTTGACCCGGATATTGCCGTGAACGTGGACAAGCGTATGGAAGAGTTCGAGGCTTTAATAAAACGCACACATAATGCGGGGATGAAAGTGGTGATGGACTTTGTTCCTAATCATGTGGCACGCGAATATCATTCTATTTGCAAGCCGGAAGGCGTGAAAGACCTCGGCGAGGATGACGACACGAGTATGCACTTTTCCACTCGAAACAACTTCTATTACTGCTGGGGAAATGCTCTTGACACGTCTGCCCTGCCCCATTGCGAGGATGAATCATACAAGGAATGTCCGGCAAAGGCAACGGGTAACGACCATTTCGACAATCATCCGGGCATGAACGATTGGTATGAGACGGTTAAACTGAACTATGGAATTGACTATTGTGATGCGGGCGGTCGCTCAGAGCACTTCAATCCGATTCCCGACACATGGGACAAGATGACCGAGATACTGCTGTTTTGGGCAGCAAAGGGCGTGGATGCGTTCCGCTGCGATATGGCCGAGATGGTGCCGGCGGCATTTTGGGCGTGGGCAACGGACAAGGTAAAATTCCGTTATCCGGAGATTAAGTTTATCGGTGAGGTGTATGACCCGTCGCAATACCGCAACTATATAGGTGCAGGCTTCGACTATCTGTATGATAAAGTGGGTATGTATGACTGCGTGCGCGATGTGATGTGCGGCCGACGCGATACCAAAGAGATAACGTATCAGTGGCAGGCTACGGATGATATTCGCGACAATATGCTCTATTTCCTCGAAAACCACGATGAACACCGCATAGCAAGCGAGCCGTTTGCTGGTAATGCGAAGAAGGGAATACCCGGATTGATAGTAAGCGTGCTGCTCCAACAGAATCCGTTCATGCTGTATGCCGGTCAGGAATTTGGCGAACGGGGCATGGACGAGGAAGGTTTCAGCGGCCGCGACGGCAGGACTACCATCTTCGACTATTGGACCGTGAGCACCATAAACCGCGGATATTTCAACCGCCGCAACATGAAAAAGGATGAAAAGGAATTGGAAAAGGTTTACTCTACCATCCTGAACATTGCTTGCAAAGAGAAGGCGGTAAGCAATGGAGCAACCTACGACTTGATGTATGCAAACCCGGAATTAAACAGGAAGGTGTATGCTTTCCTGCGTAAACAGAACAAAGAACTTCTGATTGTAGCAGCCAACTTCTCTGATGAAGCAGTGGAATGTAGCGTAAACATACCTCAACGCGCCTTTGACTTCCTCAGCATCGCTGATGGTGTTTATGAATCAAAAGATTTATTGAGTAGCAACAAGCAGGTTTTCACATTGAAAAGCAACTATGCCCTGCCTATAAAAATAGAGCCAAACAACGGACGTGTCTACAAAATAAAACTGTAAACATCGTTTCACGACAATTTCGTGGCGAAATATTACAATATGGTTCGCCGCAATATAACGATTACGTTGAGCATAGTTGTTAGGACTATGCTCAACGTTTTTAGTTGGTTTGCATATAAATAGAAGCCATAAAATAAAAGAAAAAAATCCCGAAAGCAAATTAATGCAATCGGGATTTTCCCTATTTAATGCTGCTTTACAGTGCGAAAATATTCGTAAGTAAGCGACAAGTTGAGTAAATTACTCTGCGGTTGCAGCCTCAGTAGCAGGAGCTTCCTCAGCTACCGGAGCCTCTGTTGCAGATGCTTCCTCATCCTTAGGAGTCTCAATAACTTCTGCATTCTCAGCAACAACAGTTACAGGAACCTTTACCTCAACCTCTTTGTGGAAGTGAACAACAGCCTCATATTCACCAACCTTCTTGATGTCCTTCATTGTAACAATCTTGCGGTCGATATCGAAGCCCTTCTTTGCCAATTCCTCTGCCACTGTCGCAGCAGTTACAGAACCGTAAAGAACGCCTGTAACTGATACCTTTGCAGATATTGTGAGAGCTGTTCCGTTAAGAGCATTGCCCTTCTCCTCAGCCTTAGCCTTAATAGCTGCGAGTTTATTAGCCTGCTGCTTCAAGTTCTCGGCGAGTACTTTCTTTGCTGATTCAGATGCGATAACAGCCTTTCCTGTTGGAATAAGGTAGTTGCGACCGTAACCAGACTTTACATTTACGATGTCGTTCTTGTATCCAAGACCGATAATATCTTCTTTAAGTATTAATTCCATATCTTATAAGTTTTTGAGTTTCTGAGCTTTTCAGTTTTGAGTCATCAGCCGATTTCTTAAAGAATAGACTTATGCACTTCTAAACTTATCAACTCATTAACTTATGTTTATTTCATCATATCGGTTACATAAGGAAGCAAAGCGATTTGGCGAGCACGCTTAACAGCCTGTGCCACACGACGCTGATACTTCAAAGATGTTCCTGTGATACGGCGAGGAAGAATCTTTCCCTGCTCGTTGAGGAACTTCTTAAGGAACTCAGGATCCTTATAATCAATGTATTTGATACCGCTTTTCTTGAAACGGCAATACTTCTTCTTCTTTGTGTCGATAGAAGGAGCTGTCAAATAACGGATTTCTGATACTTTCTGCTCTGCCATGATTAAGCCTCCTCTTTTTTGCCAAGTTTGTTGCGACGCTTCTCTGCGTACTGAACAGCATACTTGTCGAGTTTAACAGTCATAAAACGAATTACTTTCTCATCGCGGCGGAAGCCTGTTTCGAGAGATTTAATAACAGACGGCTCTGCCTTAAATTCCATCATACAGTAGAAACCTGTAGACTTCTTCTGAATAGCATAAGCCATCTTCTTCAGTCCCCAAGTCTCCTCATTCAGAATCTCGGCACCTTTGTCAGTGAGCAGAGTCTTGAATTTAGCGACCGTTTCCTTCATCTGTTCATCAGACAAAACGGGAGTCAAAATGAAAACGGTTTCGTATTGATTCATACTACTTAAAATGATTAATTAATTTGTTAATAATGCACTATTTTTCAAAATGCGGTGCAAAAGTACTGTTTTTTTTTGACCCGACAAAATATTTTTATTACTTTCGCATCTGAAAATGAGGCAGATAGTGAAAAAATACAAGAATTCTTTGGGGCTTGGCATGGTTTATGCAGGCGTATTAATGATGGTGGTGAGCTTTCTTCTTGGCTGGACCAACTATAACGCCGTACTCGCAATAGAAATCATTCTCATAATTGCGGGCGTGATAACACATTATTATATATTGAAGAAAGCAAGCAAATATTAAACAGCTAAACAGTATCCGTAGCTTTATTCTATAAGAATAGAAATTAGAAACAATAAGAATAGAAATCTGAAACAACAAGAATATAATTCAAGAACGATAAGAATACAAAATAAAAGGTGCTGTGTCTTAATTAAGTTTTTACGGCGCAGCCTCTTTTTTAGTGCTTTGAGGTT
>URER01000052.1 GCA_900547005.1 uncultured Prevotella sp. | reverse complement strand
ACTCCAGTCTACTGTCTCCTCAACTACAATGCTGCCAAAGCCAAACTGTAAAACTTCGACATCTTGCTGTCGCTGCGCGAGGGCAGCACTACCGGAGCAAGCGTACCCTGAAGCACCGCCGCAGTGTTGGCATAGCAGAAGAGCGTAACGGTCTTATAGAACATATTGCCGGCTTCGATGTCGGGAAATACCAGTCCGTCGGCCTCTCCGTTGATTGCAGAAGTGAGTCCTTTCTTGCGCATATTCTCCGTACTGCACGCCGTTTTCACATCCATCGGACCGTCGACAACACACGCTCCAAGCTCGCCCGCGGCTGCCTTGTCGATTATTTCCTTATATCCCACGGTGAAGGGAAAATGCTTCTCGCCCACCTTCTCCGAGCAGTGGACAAGCGCAATCTTCGGTTTCTCGATGCCGAAAGCACGCGCCACGTATGCGATATACTTCACCTGCTCGATGCGCTGCTGCTGCGTGGGATAGGGAATGACGGCCGAATCTGTGAAGAAAAGCAGTTTTTTATATGCCGGAATCTCCGCCGCCGTGATATGGGTGAGCACCCTTCCGTGTGGCAAGATGCCCGTTTCCTTGTTCAACACCGCCCGCAACAGGTTGTCGGTGTTCAGCATTCCCTTCATCAGGATGTCGGCCTTGCCATCCCGCACCAATGCCACGGCCTTGCGGGCAGCATCGTCACAGTCGGCAGCCTCCTCGAAAAAGATGTGTTCCCGATGGCGCATCAGCACCGCATTTGCCTCTACCTGTTCGCGACAGCCTACAAACACAGCCTCGATGAAGCCCACTTCAAGTCCCTGGCTCACCGACATCTGTGTCTGACTGTCGGCAGCCCACACTACAGCCACGCGCTTGCGGTCGCCACGGAGACGCAGATGGTCTATCAATTCCTCAAAATTCCGTATTGTTTCCATAGTCATAATAATATATTGGTTATTAACAAAATCTTCTCGTACAAGGCCTGCCCAAGACATTTCTCACGAAAGACGGCACGCCAATATTCGCAGTCAAAGTTACGAAAATCTTTTTATTCAACGTCATTTTTTCAGATAAATACGTCCGACATAGCACTTTATGTGATTTTTTTGCGTTATATTTGCACCTTATAACACATCAATTCTATATTGTAATGAATATGAAATCAATATTATCTTACTTTATCGCGGCGGTAACGGCATTATCGCTGGCCGCTTGTAGCGACGACAACGAGACCACGGAACCCAGCGGACTCGAAGTGCCACAACAGGAGCTGACATTCAACTCGAACGTAAACGAGAGTTCAATAAGCATAAAGACGACGGGAACATGGACCGCCTCGTCGGACATCAACTGGTGTAAGCCACGCAAAAAGAATGGCAAAGGCTCCACAAACCTTTCGTTATGGGTCAGCCCGAACATCACAAACAAGGCCCGAAGCGGCAAAATCACTATTAGAGCAAACGGCGAAACAAAGACAATCCCAGTGAGTCAGCCGGCATACACGGCCGACACGACATACATCTATCGTCTGCCTGTGATTTTCCACGTACTGTATAAGAACCGCAACGACAACAAGCAGTACGTTTCGCAGAAGTGGCTCACCGAACTGATAGACAGCGTGAACCTCGTCTACAAGCGCAACAACATGAACATACAGTTCCACATGGCGCGCATAGACCAGAACGGCGACACCCTGACCGAAGCGGGCGTGATGCGCAAGCAGATAAGCGCGGCAAGCATGGACTGCGACAAATTCCTGCAAGACGATAACCCGACATACGGCAATCTGAACCAGAACTTCCAGCAATACATAAATATCTTCCTATTCAAATTCACCGATGAGAACACAATGGGCATCACCACACTGCCCAATATGCCATCGACAAGGGAATTGGCAGGTCTGAACAGTATGCCGGGAAGTACGCTCCAGAATATCACCAAGCTCGACTCGCCGTGGGGAGTGGCCATAAACAACGACTACATATACGAGATGCAAAAATGGGGATATATCAATCCTATGTATGTAGTTACAACCATCGCACACGAGTTGGGGCATTATCTCGGCCTGCGTCACGCATTCTCCGAGGACGAATGCAACGAGGACGACTATTGCGAGGACACGAAAAACTGCGATTACAACGCATACATCGAAAGCATTGTAGACTATTTCGACAACCTGAAAGAAGGCGAGAGTCCGCAAGCGTCAGTTCTTCTGACCCGCTCCAACTGCGACGACGGCGAACTGTATCATGCCGACAACATCATGGATTATATGTACACTCTCGCCGACAAGCTCACCCCCGACCAGCGTGCGCGCACGCTCCGCGTGCTCAACTACTGTCCGATGGTGCCCGGTCCGAAGCTGGAGACATACACAAACAGCAAGTCTACACTGATGAATGGGCAAAAAATACGACTCGTACCCCGTCTCTCTAACTGCCCGAAGTACACTCCGCACAACATCGGAAGCATGAGAAAATAGCGCGGAACCATATTCCAAAGCAAACGATTGCACAAGAAAATCACGACATTTACATCTCAAAAGCATTGTACTTCTGAACGTAATAACTAATTTTGTTGTGTCGAAACGACAGTAAACAAATTGTATCAGCTTGAGATTATAGTTTGGTTTTTTATAAATTAGAATACACTTTGGATTATGGAAGCAAGAAAAATGGAAGCGAACGAAATGGCAATGACGCAGTCGAACGAGCACGCAGCGAAAGAGTTTAATTTCACAAACTGGCTCATCGACTATATCGACAGTCATTAAGTTCATCCCGATTGCAGAATCGGCTCTCTCTATCAAGAGACAGAAAAGAATCAATTAATGACAAAAATGCAGGACTCGTGGCAACGGGAGCCTGCATTTTTTTATTTCCTAAGCCTTAGATCCAAAAATGGCAACTCTATATTTATCTTGTGAGCTACTCTATGTTTATCGACAGCCCCCTCATCACGTCATAATGCCGGATAAACAAAAAAAAGACGCTAACTGCTTGTTTCCTTGCAATTAGCGTCTTTTCTTTGTGGACCAGCCTGGGCTTGAACCAGGGACCTCCAGATTATGAGTCTGTTGCTCTAACCAACTGAGCTACAAGTCCTGAATTACTTGAATTCGGCTGCAAAGGTACAATAATTAATTGAAAACGGCGAAAGAAGAATGAATTATTTTTTCGTTTTAACAAATAAAAAGAGTAAAAAGAGAAAGTAATTATCAATCTTAAGGATAAAAAAAGAAGGAATATAATCTTATCTAAAGGATAAAAAGAATAGGTAAACAGGACGTTAAATTATATTGATTTTAGATTGTTATGCCGACTGTAATAACCCAACATTATAAGAAATACAAAATGTTGGGAGGCTAAATACGTTATTTCGAGGATTTTACCTAATTTTGCAGGAAACTTAACAATATGCCGACAAATGCAACAAGCACGTCGAGGAAACTGGCAGTTGACAGAGACATAATGCAACAGGCACGTCGGGAAAACAAGCAATCAACAAGAAACGAAAAAACAATGAAGATAGAAAAGGGAATTAAAAACATAATATTCGACCTCGGAGGCGTACTCGTGGGACTCGACAAGAACCGCTGCGTGGAGGCGTTTCGCAAGATTGGGGCAGACGACATAGCCTATTTCGTGGACGAACACCGCGTGGAAAGCCTGTTCTTCGACTCGGAAGTGGGCAACATCTCGCAGGCGGAATTCTGTCAGCGGGTGCGCGAGCTGACGAAAAAAGACATCCCCGACAAGGACATCGTGTGGGCGTGGAACGAACTGCTGACGGGCATTCCCGACTTCAAAAAGGAGTGTCTGCTGCGACTGAACAACGATTACAGGCTGTTTCTGTTGAGCAACACGAACGTGATGCACTGGACCAAGTGCGCCCAAGACTTCTTCCCTTTTCACGGATGGGGCGTGAACGACTACTTCGAGCAGGTGTTCCTGTCGTATGAGATGCACCTGATAAAACCGTCGGAGGAGATTTTCAAGCGTGTACTCGATGAGGCCGACATCATGGCTGAGCAGACTTTGTTTGTCGACGACTCTGTAGACAACTGCCGGGCTGCGCGCGAAGTCGGCATAAAAACGTTCTTGAACGAGAAGCCCGATGACTTTTTTATCCGATGAAATGGGAGAAAAACAACAAAAACAGCAGAAAATGAAAGTTTACGGTAAGGAGTTTTTTACTGGAAATCCAATCAGCAACGATCACGACAAACGTCTGACAGAGGAGATTATCAAGCCACAGGTGGCCACAATAGGCTTCTTCGACGGCGTGCATCGCGGCCATTGCCATCTTATCGACCACGTGCGGAGCGTGGCCGAAGCCTCGGGAATGGAGTCGATGGCCGTAACATTCGACAACCATCCGCGCCGTGTGCTCGGTCAGGATTATTGCCCCCAAATGCTTTCCACGCTCGACGACAAACTTCTCTTGTTGTCGAAAACCCATATAGACAACTGTGCCGTGCTGCCGTTCAGCCGCAGTCTCGCCTCGCTGTCGGCCTGCGAATTCATGCAGAAGGTACTGCACGACAAGCTGAATGTGCGCAAGCTCGTCATCGGATACGACAACCGGTTCGGGCACGACCGCACCGATGAATTCGAGGATTATGGGAGATACGGCCGCGAGATGGGCATAGAGGTGATATGCAGCGATGCCTATATATATAAAGGTGTAAAGGTAAGTTCGTCAGTGGTGCGCTCCTACATCGCCAAAGGCGAAATCCGGCTCGCCAACGACTGCCTGGGCCATCCCTACACGATAACCGGCAAGGTGGTGGGAGGGTTCCGCGAGGGTCGCAAGATAGGTTTCCCGACCGCCAACATCGCCGTCAACGACCCGTGCCGGATGATACCAGCCAACGGCGTTTATGCCGTAACGGTGCGCATCCCCGGTTCGATGGAGCAGAAACACGCGATGATGAACATCGGAAAAAGGCCCACATACAACGGCCACGAGGTTACGCTTGAGGCACACATACTGAATTTCCGCGGCGACATCTACGGACAGACGGTCAGCGTCTCGTTTATCAGCAGGATACGCGATGAGCGCAAATTCGCCGATGTGGAGGATCTGACGCGCCGGCTGCACGAGGACGAGAGAATCGTAGAAGAAATATTAAAAAACGAGATAGAATAATGAACAGACCATTAAAAAATTTTCTTGACGTACTATTATGTATAGCTATATTTGCCGTTGTGCAGATTTTCATACAGTTGGCAGTAGCAGGAATCTACAGTTTTGTGAAGGAAGTGGACTTCACGACTGTCTCCGACGGGCTGACGGCAGGCAAATACAGCGATTTAATCGTGGTTTCATCAGTACTCAGCAGTCTGGTAACACTGCTGGTTTTCACGTTCGGCAAATTCGCTGTCATCAGCCGCAACTACCTCGCTTCGCATCCCTGGGGCACGCTCGCATGGGTGGCATTGCTATCATGGGGCCTCATCCTGCCCGCCGAATGGGTTTATGAGCGTTTGCAGATAACGATGCCCGAATCCACGGAAGCCATGTTCGAGGGCATCATGCGCGAGCCGTTGGGCTACATGGCCATCGGAATTTTCGCCCCGGTGGTAGAGGAAATAGTCTTCCGCGGTGCCATCCTCCGCATCCTCCTCGGCCTTTTCAGCCGCAGTTGGCATTGGGTGGCAATTATTTTCTCGGCCCTGATATTCGGCGCGATACATCTGAACTTGGCTCAGGGACTGCACGCTTTCGTCATCGGACTGCTTCTCGGCTGGATGTATTACCGCACGTCGAGCGTTGTTCCCGGCATCCTTCTGCATTGGATAAACAACACCGTGGCCTACCTTATGTTCCATCTCATGCCGCAGTTCGGCGACGGCAAGCTCATAGACTTCTTCCACGGCGACGAGTCGCTGATGTATAAAGGTCTCGGCTGCTCGCTTCTGATAATCCTTCCGTCGCTGTTCCAGATAGCAAGACGGATGAAGCAGGCCGACAGATAAGTGCCCCCGCCCACCGGCGGGGACTCTTCATGAATCCGATTCAGATTCTTTTTCCCCTAAAACATACTGTTAACCTGCATTATTCATACTGTTCCTACTGCATGAATAATGCAGGTTAAGGACTTCAAACTCATAGTGTCGGAGCAATTCTGGCTTAGTACTCGAGTACCGGGGCTTTAGTACTCGAGTAATCTGGCTTTAGTACTCGAGTAATTCGGCCTAAAATACTCAAGTATTTCGGGCTTAGTACTCGAGTATTTCAGGCAGAATTACTTTTCATTCTCTATCTGACAGGAAAATGACGACATTCCCGCTGCAAAAAATTATAGCTATAAATTCTTGCAATGGAGCCTCTGTACTATTTCATCAGTGTGAACCTTAGGCTTTATTCCAGCATTCTCTTACCTCAGAAAAAGCATTTCTCAATCCCCCATCCCTACTCCCCAAACATCCGGATTGGGGGCTTTATCGTCCGTAAAAAGGAGTATTAACAAGCATTCGGATAAAAATAATAGTATGAAATTTTGTTGTTTATGTAAAAAATACTATATTTGCAAAATAAATCTACTATTTCTATAAATAATTAAAAAAGCAAACGCCGCACATCTGTCTACACATTATTATAATGTTATTACAGACCACGGAAAAGTAAACAACCACTATCTATAAATCCTCCGCCCGACTTGAGAACCCGATGAAAAGGCCTCTTTTCGGACAAAAACAGCGATTGAACAAACTATAATATCTTTAATAACTAAATTAAAAACAATTATGTCTGGTAATTTGAAAACTTTTCGAATTGCGCTCGTAATGTTCTTTATCCTCATCGGGGGGAGCATTGTCTCGGCGCAAACAGTCAAGGGAAATGTTAAGGATTCGACCGGTGAACCCATCATCGGAGCGACAGTCCAGGAGAAAGGCGGACAAGGCGGTGTTGTAACCGACCTTGACGGAAACTTTACTCTGAACCTTACCGGCAGCAAGCATCTTGTAATCTCATACATCGGTATGAAGACCAAGACCGTGAACGCTGCAGGAAAAACAACCATCAACGTGGTACTCGAGGACGACGCGACATCACTTAACGACGTTGTCGTAATCGGTTATGGTACCGTAAAGAAGAAAGATCTCACGGGAGCAGTGTCTTCTGTAAGCGCAAAACAGATTGAAAACGTACCTGTCTCCAACGTGGGCGAGGCTCTTACCGGTAAACTCGCCGGCGTAAACATCACCACATCCGAGGGTTCTCCTGACGCTGACGTGAAGATTCGCGTGCGTGGTGGCGGTTCTCTTTCTCAGGACAACTCACCGCTTTATATCGTTGACGGATTCCCGGTTGAGAGCATCAGCGACATCGCTCCGAGCGAAATCCAGAGCATCGACGTGCTGAAAGACGCTTCTTCTACCGCTATCTACGGTGCGCGCGGTGCCAACGGTGTCATCATCGTTACCACAAAGAGCGGTAAGGAGGGTAAGGTTCAGGTGAACTTCAACGCATCTTACGGTTGGAAGAAAATCACCAAGACCATCCACACTCTCGATCCATACGACTACGCACTGTACCAGTGGGAGAACAACAACGGCGCTACCAACTACGGAACTTTCCAAGATCTTGATATATGGAAGTCTATTGAGGGAACCGACTATCAGGACATCCTCTTCGGACGCACAGGACAGCAGGCTCAGTACAACGCCAGCGTGAGCGGTGGTACAAAGGAGACCAAATACAACTTAGGTTTCTCTCACATCGACGAGAAGAGCATCATGCTCGGTTCGGGATATGACAAGAACAACATCAACGCCAAGATTAACACTCAACTGAACAAGTGGTTGACATTCGACTTCAACGCTCGCTTGGCATTCACAAAGCTTGACGGTCTGAGCGGCGGTGCGGATACCAACGAGACCAACGCTGCAAACAGTATCGTGGCAAACACCATCAACTATGAGCCGATAGACCAGTTGAGCACAAGCGACGACGACGACGAGGAGAACAACACATCCACACGCCGCACTCCGTTGCAGCGTATCACCTCTACATACAAGTATCAGGAGCGTTTCCAGCAGAACTACAACGCAGGTCTGAGCTGGAAGCCGATAAAGCACTTCACATTCCGCACTGAGTTCGGATATGCGTGGAGATACAACAAAACCGACCAGGCTTGGGCGGCAGAGGCTGTTGTAAACAACAAGTTCTCCGGGCAAAACGCCCAGGACGGCAGACCACAGTTAATGTTCACAAGCCTCGACCAGAAAGAATGGCGCAACGCTAACACCGTAACATACGACCACAACAAGCTGTGGAAGGGTCGCGTACATCTTAATGTAATGTTGGGACAGGAGTGGAGCAGCACATCAAAAACCACAGACACCAACTACTCTGTGAACTTCCCGGCAAAGATGACAATCGGCGAGATTCTTGCTACCCCGACTTTCGGTACTCCGTTGAAGAACGAGCGCTATATAGCTGCCGACGACAATATGCTTTCTTACTTCGGCCGTGTGAACTTCACACTCGACGAGAAGTATCTCGCCACATTCGTGATGCGTGCCGACGGTTCGAGCAAGTTCGGCAAGGACAACCGCTGGGGCTACTTCCCGTCAGTGGCATTGGCATGGCGCTTGTCTGACGAAAACTTCATGAAGGCCTCTTCAAGCTGGCTCTCTAACCTGAAGCTCCGCATGAGTTTCGGTACAGCCGGTAACAACCGCATTCCTTCGGGAAGCAGCGATCCGCTCTTCGCACCACCAAGTGGCAGCGGCGCCAAGTATCCTTACTTCGACGAATCACTTGGCGATATGCTCGAGCACGCCAAGGTACTCTACAACCCTGACCTGAAGTGGGAGACAACCATAACACGTAACTTCGGTATCGACTACGGATTCCTCCGCGGACGCATCAACGGTTCTTTGGAGTTCTACTGGAACACTACTAAGGACCTGCTCATGCAGGTTAGGATTCCTACAAGCACAGGTTACGAAACTCAGTATCAGAACTTCGGTAAGACATCAAACAAGGGTGTCGAACTTTCACTCAACGCTGTTCTCGCCGATACGAAGAAGTGGGGCTTGAACTTCAACTTCAACGTGTCTTACAACAAGAGCAACATCGACGAGCTGCCGATGGGTGATCCGTGGCAAAGTTCTAACTGGGGAGGAAACACTCTGGCTAAATACGAGGACTTCCGCGTAGAGGAAGGCGGCCGCTTAGGTGAAGTATGGGGCTACAAGACAAACGGTTTCTTCACCGTTTACGACCCGGAGACCAATCCGGAGGGACAGCTCGTACTGAACGGAAACACATGGGCACTCCGCGACGGTATCGTGGACAACAGCCAGAGCATCACCGGCGGTGAGCTCAGACCCGGTGGACTGAGAGTACAGGTAGATGAGAACGGCGACCCGCTGAAGCAGCGCCTCGGCAACACTATTCCTACAACAACCGGTGGTTTCGGCTTCGACGGTCATGTGGGTAACTTCGATTTCAACGTGTTCTTCAACTACTCTCTCGGCAACAAGATTGTAAACGCCACGAAACTTGCCAACGCAGGCTTCTATAACACTCGCAGATACCAGAACATCGTAAGCGACTTCGCACTCGGAAACCGCTACACAGGCATCGACCCTGTAACAGGCATGAACCTCGGCGGAGCACGTCTGTCTAACGATGTACTCGACTACTACGGTGGCGCAGAGGCAGTGATGGCCCGTCTGAACGAAATCAACGCAGGCGCATCTTCTTACAACCCGTCTACCGCAAGCCGTATGCAGCTTATCGACTACGCTGTCGAGGACGCTTCATTCCTGCGTCTCCAGAACCTCACCATCGGCTACACACTGCCTAAGAAGTGGGTCAACTCGGTTTATCTGTCAAATGTCCGCATTTACTTCACGGGCTACAACCTCTTCTGTCTGACTCCGTATAAGGGCTATGACCCTGAAGTTGACACCAGCAGCAAGAAGAACCCGATGTGTCCGGGCGTTGACTATGCAGCTTATCCAAAGAGCCGCACATTCGTAGGAGGTATTAACATAACATTTTAATTAGAAGTACTTATGAAAAAGATATTATCATTAATGGCACTGGCTTGTGCCTTCGGAATGTCTTCATGCTCTGACTTCCTCGACCAGAAGTCTGATTCAGAAATGGACGGAGATGTGGTGTTCGAGTCTGAATACTACACAAGTCTGCGCGTGAACAAGCTCTATGGTGCGTTGGCGCAAGACCGCACATACTCACAGGACATTCCAATCAAATGGGGTTCTAACACCGACTGCGAGCTTGTAGACGGTTTGGGACAGAACGCTTACAACGAAACCCACTACCGCGGAGTAGGAAACTACAACGTGAACCCGGGCTTCGGCGCTCTGAGCGACTCATGGACAGCGATGTATGGTATCATAGAGGACGCCAACATTAATATCGAGGGCATACAGGGAAGTTCGCTTCTCACAGCCGGCGGCTCTACTCAGAGAGCAATGGAGCGCTATCTTGGCGAGTGCAAGACGATGCGTGCGATGATTTACTTCGACCTATTGCGCTACTTCGGCGACATTCCTTATAAGAAAGAGTCTACAGACCCGGGCTTGGGCAACGCTTATCAGGGCAAGACCGACCGCGACGTGATAATGGACGACCTCATGAACGAGCTTGAGGAGACTATCGACTTGCTGCCGTGGGCAGGCGAGGTTTCGCAGTACACTACCGAGCATTTTACTAAGGGCTACGTTCACGCACTCATCGGCCAAATGGCTCTGACACGTGCGGGATATGCTATCCGCGAGGCTGCTAAGGAAGGATATGAGACCGCTTCATACTCTGATCCGACTTATCCGACACAGCGTCCGGGCGCAGCAGAGCGCAAGGCACTGTATGAGAAGGCTCTGAAGCATTTCACTGCTGTGATAACAAGCGGCAGACACCAGCTTAACCCGTCTTTCGAGAACGAATGGTATCTGCTCAACCAGCTTGTACTCGACCAGACCTACCGTGAGAACATCTTCGAGATTCCTATGGGTGAGGGCGCGACAGGCGAGCTTGGCTATACAGTCGGTGTACGTCTGAACGGCGTAACAACAGAATATGGTTACGGAAACTCTACCGGTCCGATGAAGGTTACTGCTCCGTTGCTCTACTCTTACGACCCGAACGACACACGCCGCGACGTTACCTGCTCTAACATACAGATTGCCCAGAACACGACATTGGGCGTAACAGAGGAGCAGATATTAAAGAACGCACCATTCCAGATGTACGTAGGCAAGTGGGATCCGCGCAAGATGTCGGCTAAATGGCTTGAGAACAACAAAGTAGCCAGCGGTAAGCACACAACGGGTATCAACGTAGTGAGAATGCGCTACTCACAGGTTCTGCTCTGGTATGCAGAGGTAATGAACGAGCTTGCAGGTCCTGACGGACGCTATGAGGGCGATGCAGGCATGACAGCACGCCAGGCTCTGGCAGAGGTTCACACCCGTGCGTTCAACGCTGAGCACAAGGCAGACGCACAGGCATACGTTGACGCTATCCCGGCTAACA
This sequence comes from uncultured Prevotella sp., assembly GCA_900547005.1. Lineage (GTDB taxonomy): Bacteria > Bacteroidota > Bacteroidia > Bacteroidales > Bacteroidaceae > Prevotella. The sequence continues at coordinate 2,531 of URER01000052.1, read as the reverse complement.
AGGATGCATTCCTCGACGCTATCGTAGACGAGAACGCATGGGAGTTCACCGGCGAGGGATTGAGAAAGTTCGACCTCATCCGCTGGAACCTCCTCGTGGCTAAGATTCAGGAGTTTAAGGACACATATCTGCGTCAGCTCACAGACGGCACATATCAGGAGAAGATCTACTTCAACTATACTGACGACTCGAAGACAAAGATTGACTATTCAAGCATCACATGGTATGGCATACCGGCAGGCAAGACCGAGGCCGACTATGACGCAAGTGAAAGCTCGTTTGGCAGTGCTAAGACCGACACCGGCACAGATAGTCAAGTAGATACCAACCTGCCGTCTATCTCAAGCGGTCTTTTGGAGAACGCACAGGTGAAGAACCGCTACCTTATGCCAATCGGTTCAAAAACCATTTCGGCATCGCAGGGAGCGCTCCACAACTCTTACGGATATTCCGACTAATCACATTTCTACAACTAATAAGCAATTATCATAATGAAAACATTAAATAAGATATTAGGCATCGCAATGGCAGGAATGCTCAGCATGGGCATGGCGTCATGCGTTGATGGAAACGACTGGGATACAGACGATGCTTACTCACGCCTCTTCAGTGTTGAAGCTGACAAGATAACAGTAGAGACCGAGGACGTAAGCGCTACCGTAACGTTCAAGACTATGCAGGGTGTGGAACACTACATCATTGAGGTGTCTACCGATCCGCTCGATGACGACACACCGATGGGCGGCGAGAACGCTATCGTATATGGTGAGGACGGAAGCATAACAACGTCTCCGGCACTGCTCGAAGGCCTCGCTGGCGACACTCCTTACTATCTGCGAATAAAGGGAACAGCCGAGGGCAAGAGAGATTCTAAGTGGAGCTACTTCAAGGACGGCGAGACTTTCAAGACTAAGGCTGAGCAGATATTCCTCGACCCGGTAGCAAGCGACCGTTCGGAAAACTCACTGCACGTGGCTTGGAATCCGACAACTGGTGTTACAAACCTTGTGGTACTTGACGGTGAGGGCAACGAATTGCAGAACATCGAGCTTGATGCTGCTACGATAGAGGCTGCGGAATACACCATCACGGGACTTGTGCCTTCTACAAACTACACCATCATCATCATGAATGGCGAGGCTAAGCGCGGTACGCTCAATATGAGTACAACAGCGGCAATGCCTGCGGGCGACTACAAGACTGAGCTTCCGGCAACTATCACACGCATCAGCGGCGACCTGCTCAATAGCATCGTCGAGGACGCTAAGGCTGCAACAGGCAAGGAAACAAACATCGCCATCACTATCGGTCTGCGTCCGGACATGACTTACGACGTAGCTTCTATCTCCGAGACTGACGGCACCGACGCTAACCTTACTATCCCTGACGGCATAGCAATCACATTCTTCGGTCTCTCAGGTGGTGAGACTCCGACGATGAAGATGCTCAAGAGCATCGATATCGCAGGAAGCCACGCATACGTTCGCTTCGAGAATGTGAACCTCACAGACGGCGGTTGCCAGTACTTCATCAACCAGAGCGCAAGCGCTTCTCTTGGTGAAATGTCGTTCAAGCAGTGTAACTTCAGCAACTTCGAGCGCTCACTCATCCGTACACAGGGCAGCGGCGCTATCAGCATCGACAACTTCGTTATCGACGACTGCGTACTGACAAATATGGCTTCGGGCGACGGTTACTCTGTAATCTACTTCGGTACAGCTACTACAAATGTCGGTAAGGTGGACATTAAGAACTCTACCTTCGACACATCTAAGCGTAGCTTCATCGAGGCTTCAAAGGCACCTGTAACGAATGGCATCTTCATCACGAACTGTACATTCTACAACAACGTGGCTTCAGGACGTTACTTCATGGATGCTAACGGTCAGAACACTAACCTGACTATGACTAACACCATCCTCGGTAAGACCAACCACGAGTCGTCTTCAAGAGGTGCGCGCACTAAAGGTACGATGGTATTCGACAACTGTCTGCGCGCTTCAGACTGCGTATATGGCAGCAATGACATCAAGGAACTGCCAGCTGGCGATCTCTCTTCTGCCGACATTTTCAAGGATCCGGACAAGCATGACTTCACTCTGAAGATTAACAAGCTCATTGGAGACCCACGTTGGTTCCCGACTGAATAAACAAATTAATAATTAAAACCGAAAGAGGCTGGGTCGTAATTAAGAGTTACGGCTCAGTCTCTTTGTTTTATATTTTACAGCAGACACAAGAAAGGCTGCGCCTATTGACACAGCCCATCTCATATAAAGGTTCATTTCTTATCTCAGTATTATGTCTTTAGCATAATGCCCAAACTATAATCTTATTCTACCGATGCCGGAATGTATCAAGAGCCAAATGCCATTTGGCTTACTCGATTTTCCATTCCTCTATGCCTCGTGTCTCTGACGAGAAGTTGACACCTATCTTATATATCTGCCTGCCGTCGGTCTTGAACGGCTCTGCGTAGCCCTTGTCATCTATCTGCTTTAGAGCCTCGTCCGCCGTACCGTCGAGCTTCA
>URER01000051.1 GCA_900547005.1 uncultured Prevotella sp. | reverse complement strand
CGGTATTTCAGACAAATGCTTTTGAGATGATAAGATATAACGTAATTCCTCACCTTTTATGAGGTTAGTAAATATAAAATAATGAATACGACATATACCTTTGAGAAAATCGCAGCATGGCAGAAAGCTCACGCTTTTGTCCTGGCGGTTTATCAAATAACGCGTATGTTCCCTGAAGATGAAAAGTTTGGACTAACTTCACAATTCAGACGAGCAGCTGTATCTATAGAGGCGAACATAGCTGAAGGATATAAGAAACTGAGCAAAGCCGACAAATTGAGATTCATGAATATCTCACAAGGCAGTATAGAAGAGTGCCGCGACTATATTATCCTATCACGCGACTTAGGATATATAGACGATGTCATATTCTCCAATTTATACGACAAAATTGAAGAAGCCAGCCGTTTATTACACGGATACTGTAAAGGAATAATAAATAATAATGCAATACAGGAAGACAGGTTTACATGAAAGCAACAAAAAGGCAATTGTCTGAGCTCCGGTCTCCTAAAAGGCAATTGTCTGATCTCCTGTCTACTGTCTCCTGACTACTATCGAAGATATGATTGAATTACGACACATCTACAAGTCCTTTGGTGAAAAGGAAGTCCTCAAAGACATAAATACGGTGTTTGAGGACGGAAAGACAAACCTTATAATAGGTCAGAGCGGCGCGGGAAAGACCGTGCTGATGAAGACGCTTGTGGGACTTCTCGACCCGACGAGCGGAGAAGTACTCTACGACGGACGCGACTTCGTACAGATGACGAAGAAGGAACGGGTCATGATGCGGCGCGAGATGGGAATGATTTTCCAGAGCGCGGCTCTCTTCGACTCGCTCTCCGTACTCGAAAACGTGATGTTCCCGCTCGATATGTTCTCCTCTATGACCTACCGCGAGCGTGTGAAACGGGCGCAGGAATGTCTCGACCGGGTGAACCTGACGGGAGCGGAGAACAAATATCCGGGTGAGATTTCGGGCGGTATGCAGAAGCGTGTGGCCATAGCGAGAGCCGTTGTTATGAACCCGAAGTATCTATTTTGCGATGAGCCCAACTCCGGTCTCGACCCCAAGACATCGCTCGTCATCGACAAACTGCTGCACAGCATAACCCAAGAATACAACACCACGACCATCATCAACACTCACGACATGAACTCGGTGCTCGGCATCGGCGAGAACATCTTCTTCATCGCCGATGGAAAGAGGGAATGGCAGGGTACAAAGGATGAGGTCATGACCTCGAGAAACCAGAAGCTCGACGACCTCGTTTTCGCCAGCGAATTATTCAAGAAAGTAAAGGAAGTGGAAGAAAGGAAGGCGGCTTTATAATGAGACCGCAGACAGTAGTTCTTGACATTGTCTGAACTACTGTCTGACGCTTACTGTCTCCGAAAGGCTATTGTCTGAACTCCAGAACTTCCGTCTCCTGTCTCCTAAAGGCATTTGTCCGAACTACTGAACTCCTGACTACTGTCTCCGAAAGGCATTTGTCCGAACTCCAGAACTTCCGTCTCCTGTCTCCTAAAGGCATTTGTCTGAACTACTGAACTCCTGACTACTGTCTCCTAAGATAAAAGGCTTCCCCAAAAAGGAAGCCTTTTATCTTATAAGCCATACCGAATCGCGTTTCACCAACGGCACAATCACCTGCTCCACCGACTTATCTCCATAATGCAGCATTAGGAACACGCTCGCCCCGCGACCTGTTGAGTCGACGACCGCGCGACGCACCCGCACAGAATCGATGCCGTTATGCTCCTCGCGCATCTGCGCCATAAACATCTTGGCGTTGTCGGTGAGCTGCGAACGATAGCTGTCGGGAACACGAGGGGGCAGGTTCATAGAGCAGACAAAACTGTCGTACTTGCCCACACGCAGATAATCATAATACTTCTTAGCCACGTTCCCCACCGCCACGGTAGGGTCTACCTCTTCCTTGCACGACACCACGCCCACAAGGATAAAGGCAAAAAACACATAAATGAGTTTACGCATCAGTCCGTTCCCCCGTTACTTCTGACGAATGAAGATGTTTATCGGACAACCGTGCATAGGCCAGTTCTCACGAATCTTGTTCTCGAGGAAGCGTCGGTAAGGCTCCTTGATATACTGTGGCAGATTGGCGTAGAACACAAACGACGGAATCTGAGTGTTCGGAATCTGCGACACATATTTTATCTTTATATACTTGCCCTTTATCGATGGCGGCGGATAGGCCTCTATCAGCGGCAGCATAACCTCGTTCAGCTTCGACGTGCCCACCTTAGACGTGCGGTTCTGATAAACCTCCTTTGCCGTCTCCAGCACCTTGAAGATGCGCTGCTTTGTGAGCGCAGAGGCGAAGATTATAGGGAAATCCACAAACGGTGCCATCCTCTCGCGGATGGCGTTCTCGAATGTCTTTATCGCCACCTGGCTCTTGTCCTCTACGAGGTCCCACTTGTTCACCACCACTACGAGCGACTTATTGTTCTTCTGAATAAGCTGGAAGATGTTCATATCCTGTGCCTCAATGCCTCGTGTGGCATCTATCATGAGGATACACACATCCGAGTTCTCTATCGCGCGGATGGAACGCATCACGCTGTAGAACTCCAAATCCTCCGTGACCTTATTCTTCCGTCGTATTCCGGCCGTGTCCACAAGGTAGAAGTCGAACCCGAACTTGTCGTAACGCGTATATATACTGTCGCGCGTCGTACCGGCAATCTCTGTCACGATGTTACGGTCTTCGCCGATGAAAGCGTTGATGATGCTCGACTTTCCTGCATTCGGACGGCCCACAACGGCAAAACGCGGGATGTCCTCCTCCACGCCGTCGCCCTCGTCTGTCTTCATCTTTTCAAGCAAAAGGTCGAGCAAATCGCCCGTGCCTCCGCCCGTAGCGGCGCTTATACATTGCGGGTCGCCCAAGCCTAAGCGGTAGAAATCGGCCGCCTGATAATACTCGGCGCTGTTGTCCACCTTGTTTGCCACTAATATCACGGGCAGCTTCGTGCGACGCAATATCAGCGCCACATCCTCGTCCCAATCGGTCACGCCGGTACTCACGTCCACCACGAAAAGCACCACATCGGCCTCCTCCGTAGCCACAATCACCTGACGCCGGATGGCATCCTCGAATATATCATCGGACTTCACCACCCATCCGCCGGTGTCGACGATGGAGAACTCGCGTCCGTTCCAACTGCATTTGCCATACTGGCGGTCGCGCGTGGTGCCCGCAGTATCACTCACGATAGCACGACGCGACTGCGTCAGCCTGTTGAATAATGTTGACTTACCCACGTTAGGGCGTCCAACTATCGCTACCAAATTTCCCATAATAATATATATATCGGTTGCAAAATTACGAAAAACAGCGAGATAAGCAAAATAATAAGCAAGAAAAAGCCCCCCTACCCCCCGGTGGGGGGGGAAGAAGGAGACAGGAGACAGTGAGAGGTGGGAATATAAAAACGGCCTCACCCCCGGCCTTCAATAGTCTTTAGCCCCCCTTCGGTTCCCCCATCGGGGGACAGAAACCCAAAAAGGGAGGGGAGTAATTACTCTTTCAATTTATATTTGAGCTTACCTCCCACAAGAGTATCTACTCCCCTCTCTTTTGGAGAGGGGGCGGGGGTGAGGCTGTTTTTTCTTTTTCCTTTACATTCCAAATCGTGTCAACTTTTGTTAAATATAGGTCCCGTTACTCATTTTCGATGATTTTTCGACCTCAAAAATCCCAACTCAGAACTCAAAATTCGTAACTCAAAATTCCAAAAGTGCCTCCGTTGCAAAAAAATCGGGTCGATTTTTGTCAAAATTTGCCGTCCGCCGAAACACGGAAAAACAGCGTTTTTGCCCAATTTAACGTTTGTTTGCTTTCAAAAGTGCCACTTTTAGACTCCGTTTTAGGCCGTTTTGGAGTGCAACGGAGGCTCCGTTGAAGCCCAAAAGTGCCTCCGTCAGAGTCTAACGGAGCCTCCGTTGCAATTTAACGAGGCTTTTTTGAGCTTCAAAAACGGCTATTTTCGCTTCAAAACAAAGTAAATAATTGACTATCAGCGTTTTAGTCTAAAACAGCCTAAAACGCCGTATTTTGCGATATTTTCAGCCGAGGAAGATTTCGACGAAAATACAGCGACTTTTCAACGGTGTTTTGTAAAGATTTTTGTAAATGAAGAATGAGGAATGAGGAATCAGATACTAAAGAGTAATGGCTGAACTCCTATCTCCTTTATACTATTCTGCCTGTTGGTTCTTCCCCCCTTGGGGGGATTAGAGGGGGGCTTTTATTTTCGCGTTTTTGGGAGCAGGAGAGAGTTTGTTTCAAAAAACGCGAGTTTTCAGCGACTATTTGCAAATATTTTTAACAGTGCAAAAGAAGAGATATATCTTCACTTTTTAGGTATAAAAAGAACTCCTTAATGTTAAAAAACGTTAGCCTTACCCCGAAATCATTAAATCATTTTAACTGCTAAACCTATATTATTTTTAATAAGCAAAAACATTATATCTTTGTATAAGATAGCCTGCACTCGGCAAATTGAAAACAAGTTTTCTTTGCTCTCACTTGCACTATCTTTGCATAAGATAGCCTGAATTTCAGCAATTTGAATTACACATTACCTATAACTTTAGAACAACAAAAAAGATAAAAGAATCTCACTAAGCCAAATAGTATTCGGAACGACACGTTTCCGAAAGCACGCTGTATCATAAGTACGGCAACTTTACAAAAACAACATTACAACGATTAAATTGGAAATAATATGAAAAGATTTTACTTCACACTGACATTTGCCACATTATTGACTGCAATCAATATCGCGCCGGCCTGCGCGCAAGGCTCAGAGTTATCCGAAGCCCTCATTCCCGAGAGCAATTATAAGGGGAACGGCATCACAATTGATGACGCGGCGAAATCAGAACGTGTCATGTTCTACAATGTCGGTAACAAGAAGTTTCTGAATGCTGGAGGGAAATGGGGAACTGCGGCAGCCACACACACATCAGGACTGTCTGTTCAACTTGAACAAAAAAGCACTGGTAAATACTATATCCACACTCCTTTCTATGGAGAAGGACAATATATTGGATATGTTAAAGATGACGGAGTGTATTTCGACAGGACAAAGGACGCATACAGCCCTGTGACGGCTACGGTTTTTACATTCACGCAAGTAGAAGTATCGAAAATTGACGAGACAATAAAAGCGGAATATTCTATTAGTAATAAAGACAAAATATACAAGATACAACTTTTAAAAGAGGATAACATAGTCGTTGATGCTAATAATAACAAATACAATGCTATAAGCACAGACCAAGACCTTGTGGCGAACCAACAGATGCGAGTCTACGTGTTCAACGACGGCAACCCAAACCGTGTAGACATCCAGCAGTCAACTGCTAATACGAATATAGAATATACATATTGGAAGATAGTAAATATGGATGAGATTGAAAATACCATGCTCCAAGACACCCATATTTATGATTCTGAACCTTCTGACGTTACTTTCCTTATCAGAGCGCAAAACTTCAACCGTCAGAACGCATATACTCGTGATGTAACAAATAATAATGACCTGCCAAAAGATGACCGCGGATGGCATCATGATTTTGCAAATAATTCTTTATATACTACAAAATTTAGCGAAGATGATTATAAAATAAGTGGACAGACATGGTACAAACCTAATACTAATCCTGCGTATGGCGATGGAAAATTTGGAATGTTCTATTGCGCACAGATAAAGAATGCCGGAGGTTACACCGTGAAAAAAGGCAAAAGCCTGTATCAAACTGTCCCAGTAACCAAAGCGGGATGGTACAGAATTGACTGCCAGGGATTCTTCTATAACAATGGCGGCACGGAGAGTTGCTGCGCAAAACTGTTCGCATACTCCGACAAGACAGCAGCAGAGGGAACGGCAAAACACGCTTACGTAAACCTTTTGCCACAAAGATACCTGGTAAGGTATCCACATGAAATATATAAGGATGATGAAAATGGCACCTCCTTTAATAAGAATACAAATATAAAAGACTTATACGGCAGCTCCCCTACGACGCACTTGGAGGCCGGCATTGCTTTCTATACCAACGAATATCCTAACTCCGTACTCGTATATGTTTCCGATGCCACTGCAAATATCACATTCGGCATCAAGGCCACACGCGACTTCACAAATAACGATGTTGTGTGGGTAGACAACTTCAACATGAAGTATCTCGGACAGAGCTTCGCGCTCGACGACCAAGACAAAGTCAACAGCGAAGGAGAATTCACAAACAGACCATTGGTTCTGAGACGCGCGCTGACGAGTGAGATGTGGAACGCTATTGTATTGCCAGTGAAACTCACGAAGTATCAGGTAAACACTACATTCTTCCCCTATCCACGCATCGCCGAGTTTAAAGGTTTCAAAGACCGCTATACACTTCAGTTCGTAAGCGTAAACCTCGACAATCTCAAAGAGAATGACATCGCTATGGAAGCAGGAAAATGTTATATCATAAAGCCGGGATATAACGGACACACCGGTGAGATACAGATTGGAGACGAGGCCGCTCAAACGATAACGGCACCGTACTACATGATAGACCGTGTGTCGTATAACTCGAAATCTAAGCCATCGATTATAACGAATGCTGAAAATCCTTTCACATTCTCTGGAAGCGAATGCAGCCTAACGATAAAGGGCGATTATGAGCCAGTAGATATCCCAAAGAACGCATTCCTTGTATATAAAAACAAGCTGATGCACCTCACGGGAAAATATCACAGCAAAGGCTACGTTTGGTGGATAGAGGACGCACATCAGATGGGAGCAAACGGAAAAGCCCATAAAATAAGCATGAGCGACATTGACAGCAGCTATGATGAGACAACGGGTATCATCAGTATAAAGATAGGTACAGATGAAAACGGTTTTGAAACTGACGATAGCATATACAACTTGCAGGGGCAAAAGATGAATAACAGTTATGCATTGCCAAGGGGCATATACATCAGCAACGGCAAGAAGTTTATCGTGAAGTAAAAGCTACAGGAGGTAAAAGATGAAAAAAACATATATAAAACCGGAAAGCGAAGTCATCGTGATACAGATTGAGAATTGCATGGAAGAACATTGGTCAAAAGTGTTGGTTGATGATGAGGAGGAACTTGAAGAAGAGGAAGGAATGCCTGATGACGCAGGATGGTCTTCGAAAGGCTGGAATAGCTCATTCCAGAATCCATAGGACATAACACAAAGATAACATTATAAAAAAACGCAGCCCGACGAAAGCATCGCCGGGCTGCGTCATTTATTATATTTCCCTTTATTTATCACTCCGGATTATAGCCGAAGTTGTCTAATTCTTTTTGCGAGTTGCGCCAATCCTTGTCCACCTTGACGTAGGTCTCGAGATAAATGCGCTTGCCGAAGAACTTCTCGAGAGCCTTGCGGGCCTCTGCCCCGACCTTCTTCAGCGCCACACCCTGATGGCCTATGATGATGCCCTTCTGCGAATCGCGCTCCACATAGATGATGGCGCGGATGTGGATGTTCTTGTCCGTCTCCTTGAAACTCTCCACACTGACCTCCACCGAATAGGGAATCTCCTTGTCGTAGTAGAGCAGTATCTTCTCTCGGATAATCTCGCTGACGAAGAAACGCGCAGGTTTGTCGGTCAACTGTTCCTTGTCGAAATAGGGCGGAGAGTCGGGCAGCAGCTCGCTGATGCGCTTCAGCAGTATGTCGACACCAAACTTGTTCTTCGCCGAGATGGGAAGTATCTCCGCATTTGGCAGCAGCGTGTGCCACTTCTCCACAATATCGCCGAGCGTTTTCTGGTCGCTCTCGTCGATTTTGTTTATCAGCAAGAGTACGGGGATGGTCATCTTGCGCACCTTATCGAGGAAGTCCATGTTCTTCTCAGGGTTCTCCACCACGTCGGTAACATAGAGGAGAACGTCTGCATCGGCAAGCGCCGACTCCGAAAATGCCAACATCATCTCCTGCATCTTATAGTTGGGTTTCAGCACTCCAGGCGTGTCGGAGAGGACAATCTGCATATCCGGCGTGTTGACAATGCCCATAATGCGGTGGCGCGTGGTCTGCGCCTTGAACGTGGCGATGCTTATCCGCTCGCCCACGAGTTGGTTCATAAGTGTAGACTTGCCCACGTTCGGGTTGCCCACGATGTTTACAAAACCTGCTTTGTGCATCTTTTCTGCTTATGTTTTAATATTAAATATTTTCTTCCGCTATCAGGATAAATCCCTTTCGTGATTGAAATAAAAAAAGAACGCACCACTCTTTGCCGATTGATGCGTTCTTTTCATATCCTCATGGCTGCGCGGCAAAGAAGCCATACAGCCCTTATCAGTCTTTATACATTATTATTTGCCGTCGTAAGCCCACTTGTAGAAGGATGCGCCATGCACGAAGCCGGCACCGAAAGCCGTAAATACGACGTTGTCGCCCTTCTTGAAGTTCTGCTCGTTATCCCACATGGCGAGCGGAATAGTGGCTGCACTCGTGTTGCCGTAACGGTCGATATTGATTACGACCTTGTCTAAAGACACCTCGGCACGCTTTGTCACCGCCTCGATGATGCGCAGGTTTGCCTCGTGAGGCACAACCCAGTTGACATCGCTTTCGGCCAGATTGTTGCGCTTCATTATCTCCACAATGTCGTTGCTCATAGCAGTAACGGCATAACGGAACACCGTGCGTCCCTCCTGATAGAGATAATGCAGACGGTGGTCAACGGTGAAGTGAGACGGCGGACAGACTGAACCGCCGGCCTTCATGTGAAGGAAAGGAAGTCCCTTGCCATCAGTACGGAGGAACGAGTCCTGCACTCCGACATTCTCCTCGGTCGTAGCTTCGACGAGCACCGCACCGGCACCATCGCCGAAAAGCACACAAGTCTGACGGTCGGTGTAGTCAATCAACGACGACATCTTGTCAGCTCCGATAACGATAATCTTCTTGTAGCGGCCGCTCTGAATCATCGTTGAAGCGACGTCGAGCGCATAAAGGAATCCGCAGCACGCAGCCTCAAGGTCGAACGCGAAAGCATTCTTCAGTCCGAGCTTGCCCAAGACGATTGACGCCGTAGACGGGAACTTGTAGTCGGGAGTGGTGGTGCAGACGATGAGGGCATCGATGCTGTCCGGATCTGCACCCGTCTTTCTCAGCAGTTCCTTCGCCGCCTTACGCGCCAAATAGCTCGTTCCGAGTCCTTCCTCGGTAAGGATGCGGCGCTCCTTGATGCCCACACGGGTCATAATCCACTCATCGCTTGTGTCAACCATCCGCGACAACTCCTCGTTATTGAGGACATAATCGGGAACGTATCCGCCAACGCCGGTTATTATAGCGTTGATTTTCTCCATTATTCAGCGTCCTTGACGATAGCCACCTTACCTCTGTAATAGCCACAAGTAGGGCATACAGTGTGATAAACATAGTATGCACCGCAGTTAGGGCATACTGCCAATGTAGGAGCTACTGCCTTATCATGAGTTCTTCTCTTAAGTGTACGAGTCTTAGACTGTCTTCTTTTAGGATGTGCCATGTTTTTTTAATGTTTTAATCTTTTTGTTTTATACTTTATTCTTTCAGTTTCAAGAGTGCGTTCCAACGCGGGTCCATCGTCTTTTCATCCTCGTCACCGCTTCGGGCGGCTGACAGTTCGTTGAACTTTTCAATCATCGCAGCGTTGCATTTTCCAGGTGCATGAACGTGCTTAACGGGTATTGCGAGAGCTATGAACTCATAGATGTGCCACGATACGTCGAGTATTCCTTCGTCCTCGGCCACCGTAACGACTTCATCTCCGTCATCGGAATCTTCCTCTCCGAATTGTGCCACGAGGCGGTCGTCCGCCTCTATCGGCTGTTCCATGTCGTCCAGACAGACGTCGCACGGAACAACGACTGTGCCCTCGGTGTGGAAATCGAGCGTGAACACATTGTCTCTGCGCTGAATGAGCAGGTCAACATGAACGTCGCCTCCGTTCACCTCGGTAGCGTCTATAGCCTTGAAATAATCATTGTCGAGACTGAACGACAGGCGATTCTCGCCCTCATCCAATCCTTTCAAATCTATTTTATAGGTATCTAAACTACACATCGGGCTGCAAAGTTACGAATATTTTCTGATATTGAGCAATTTATGAATGTTTTTTTGCTTTTTTTCGACCAAACTGAAAACAGTTCCGCCGCTTCCTGTCATGGTGTTACCACAACGGGAAGCGGCGGAACGGGATGTTATTCTTTTTCCTCTTTGTCGTCAAAGAAATAGCTGCTGCCATCGAAACAGTGGGTGCAGACTTGCTCCTTAGGCAATCCGATAGCGGAAATCAGGGTTTCTATCTTATTGAACTTCACGCTGCTGAGGCCCAAGCGCTTGCCTATCTCCTCCACCATACGCTTGTATTCGGGGCTGTCGGTGGTGGCGTATTTCTCCAAATTCTTGTTGGCATCGCCCTCAAAGTCCTGTATTATGCGGCGCGTGATAAGTTCAAGGTCGGTCTTCGACGCCGTGAAGCCGATAAACGGACAGCCATATACCAACGGCGGACAGGAGATGCGGGCGTGTACTTCCTTAGCTCCGTACTCATAGAATGTCCTCACGTTGTCGCGCAACTGGGTGCCGCGGACGATGGAGTCGTCGCAGAACACCACACGCTGGTCTTTCAGTATGGCCTGATTCGGGATGAGCTTCATCTTGGCCACGAGGTTGCGGCGGCTCTGATTGCCCGGAGTGAAAGAACGGGGCCATGTGGGTGTGTATTTCAACACGGCGCGCCGATACGGAATCTTGTGTCCTTCGGCATATCCGAGAGCAGTACCTACGCCGGAATCGGGCACTCCGCACACGCAATCGGCTTCTGTATCGTCTTCCTTGCCCATGACCTCGCCGGCCACTTCGCGCACATATTCAGTGTTTATTCCCTCGTAATCGCTTGCCGGGAATCCGTAGTAAACCCACAGGAACGAGCATATCTGGCAACGGCTGAACGGCTTTTTCAGCACTTCGAGCGAGTCGGCCGTTATGCGTACAATCTCTCCCGGACCAACGTCGCGCACCCGTTTGAAGTCGAGATTTGGCAAAGAAGTAGTCTCGCTGGTCAGCGCATACGCACCATCTTTTTTCCCTATGACAATCGGAGTGCGTCCGAGGGCGTCGCGAGCGGCGATGATTCCGTTTTCGGTGAGGACAAGCATAGAGCACGAACCCTTTACTTTCCGATAGACCTTATTTATTCCGTCCTCGAACGTGTTGCCCATATTGATGAGCAAAGCCACGAGCTCGGTAGGATTGATGTTGTTGGCACTCATCTCGCTGAAGTGCATACGGTTCTCCAACAGTTCCTGCGCAATCTCGCGAATGTTATTGATTTTGGCCACCGTTACCACGGCATAACGCCCTAAGTGTGAGTTCACGAGAATAGGCTGCGGGTCGGTATCACTGATAACGCCGATGCCTGAGTTGCCCGCGAACTTATCAAGTTCTCCCTCGAAACGCGAACGGAAATAGTCGCGTTCCAGACTGTGAATACTTCGTGTGAATCCTTTTTCCTTGTCAAAAGTAACAAGGCCTGCTCTCTTTGTACCTAAATGCGAATTATAGTCAGTTCCGTAAAACAAGTCGTTTACGCAATCCTTTACTGATATAGTTCCGAAAAAACCACCCATTGTTTTTATATGTATCGTTTGAAGCTGCAAAATTAATGTATTTCCATGAAAAACCGTCAACATACGGGCATTTTTTTCGAGAGAAAAAACAAGTTCCACCATACTTAAAGAGCCAGCAGGCAAGTGCAATATTACGGAAAGTTTTTGTAATATTGCACTTGCCTGCTGGCTCTTTAGACAGTGAATACAAGTGGAAAAGGATAGAATCACTTACGCAACTCTATGCGGAAAGTGGTGCCTTTGCCAACTTCGGAGCTCTTAACGTATATTTTTCCAGAGTGATACTCCTCTATAATGCGTTTGGCAAGCGAAAGGCCAAGTCCCCATCCGCGTTTTTTGGTGGTGAATCCGGGACGGAACACGTTCGCAATGTCTTTCTTGCGGATTCCCTTTCCTGTGTCAGAGACTTCTATTATGGCCTTCGTGGCGGTGTCTTCCACATGAAGGGTGATGGTGCCCTGCTCTCCGCCCATCGCGTCGACGGCGTTCTTGCAGAGGTTTTCGATGACCCATTCGAACAGGGAGGCGTTGATTCGTACAATAACATCATGGTCGGGGAAGTCTTTTATCATGCGGACTTTCTTTGAGGTACGACGATCCATATAATCGATTACATGGTCCATGACATCGTTCAAGCTGTCGGGTACGGGCTCGGGTAGCGAACCTATCTTCGAGAATCGGTCGGCAATGAGTTGCAGACGCTTCACATCCTTGTCCATTTCAGGAATGAGGTCGTCACCGGGATAGTTCTCCTTTAATATCTCCGTCCACGCCATCAGACTGGAAATAGGTGTTCCGAGCTGGTGGGCGGTCTCCTTAGACAGGCCAACCCATACTTTGTTTTGCTCTGCACGCTTTGACGTGAGCAAGGCGAATATGGCCACGACTACGAATATCATGACTACGCCAAGCTGTACAAAGGGATAGGTCTGGAGCCGCTTGAGCATTAACGACTCGTCATAGCAGACATCGATATAGTCTTTTCCCGCCGGCTCGCCTAATTCGATGCGGATGTTTTGGCCCAATTTCAACAGTCGATGGCCGAGCAATGTGGCGTTATTCAGGCTGTCTTCATAATTCTCTCCATCCACATCGACATTGCGAAAGAGTTGCGCATTGCCGTCCTTGCCCATCACGACGACCGGTATCGTGTTGTTTCCGTTGATTACTTTAAGCACCAGTTCAAGGTCGGTGTTCTCGTCTGCATTGTTCAAGGCGCGCATGGCAGCCGCCCACACCTCCACTTTATTGCGCTCCTCGCGAGAGAGATCTCGAGTGAGGAAATGGGAAACGACAAGCGAGGCGATAGCTATCAGAATAGCTGCCACCACAAGAATTATCTTAACTTGCCTTATGCGGTCTGTCCACTGCATTGTTTTATCTCCCGTTTTTCTCTTATTCCTTACTCTTACTACTTTCTCCTTACTACTTTCCCCACATTAAAACATTCGCCCTTTATCTCCTCCTATCTTCCTTTAATTTCCAAAGAAGAAGAAATAACTGATAAACACCGCTGCTATCATTCCTGCCACATCAGCCATCAGTCCGCAAGTCACGGAATAGCGGTATTTCTTTATTCCTACGCTACCGAAGTAGATAGCAAGGATATAGAATGTCGTGTCGGTGCTACCCTGAAGGACACTTGCAAGGTGGCCCACAAAGGAATCGGGACCGAACGACTCGAAGCATTCGAGCATCATACCACGCGCTCCACTTCCGTTCAGGGGTTTCATCAGCGCTACCGGTACTGCTCCGACAAAGTCGCTATTGAGTCCGCAGTATTCCACTCCTGCTTTCAACCATCCCTGCAACAGGTCTAACGCACCCGAGGCACGGAACACTCCCACGGCTGCGAGGATGGCAACGCAATATGGAATGAGGCTCACGGCTACATTAAAACCGCTCTTTGCACCTTCGATAAAGGAGTTATAGACATTGAGTTTCTTTCTCCAGCCGGAATAAATGAATATCATTATTGCTCCAAGAATAAGAATACTGGTGAGCAAACGGCAGAAATTCTGCATCTGTTCGGTACTCATGCCCATCATAGTAATAAACAACGTGGCTACGAGGGCGGCTATAACAGCGAACATTATGAGGAAACTCTTTTGGAAAAGGTTTATCCGTTGGTATAAAGAGACTATAATAAGGCCGACCAAAGTTGAACACATCGTGGTGAGCAGCAACGGAATGAAGATGTCGGCTGGGTCGGCTGCGCCATATTTCGCGCGGTAGGCCATAATGGAAACCGGGATAATGGTGAGACCAGAGGTGTTCAGCGTCATAAACATTATCATAGAATTGCTCGCCGTATCCTTCTTCGGGTTGATGCTCTGAAGTTCCTGCATCGCTTTCAGGCCTACGGGAGTGGCGGCATTGTCGAGTCCGAGCATATTGGCGGAGATGTTCATGAAGATTGAGCCAAGTGCCGGATGGTTCTTCGGAATTTCGGGAAAGAGCTTGGTAAGTACGGGACTGAGGAAACGTGCGAGGCGATCGACGAGTCCGCTGTCTTCGCCAATCTTCAGTATTCCCATCCATAACGTCAACGTTCCAGTAAGTCCGAGAGTCATCTCGAACGCCGTTGTCGACATCTTGAACGTGGAATCCATCATTGCCGGCAAAGTGTCTACATCGCCCCAAAATATCAGTTTCGCTAATCCGATAAGCACTCCAATGGCAAAGAGTGCAATCCAAATATAATTAAGTGCCATCTGTAATACGTTTCTCTTTTTTATTAGATTCCTATTTACGGGACTTCACAAATTCCTCAAGTGTCATGTTCTTTTCTTTGGTCTCGCCGCAATCTGCGATGTCGTTTTTAGCGGCTGACTTGCCTGCATCATCGCTTGAAGCGACTGTTTTAGATCCTTTCTTCTCACCGATGGTCGTTGCCTTGGCCTCCTTAATTTGCTCGTTGGAAAGGGTTTTCTTTGAATCAAAATGACGCTTGCGCTCTATTCCCTGCTTTTCCATCGCATGAATCTCGAACGGCAGGTCGTCTACGTCCTCAGCTTTAATAACAACTTTCATGCCCACAAAGGCATAGTTCTCTTTCAAGTCGATAATATCCTCATCCCTAAGTCTTATACATCCCTCGCTTGCTCGACCGGGAACGCTCTCACGGTTGTTCGTACTGCCATGAATGCCTATGCCGGAATGACCGGGCGTAACAAGGCGCAAAAAATAATCTCCATAACTTTTTATCGAACCGCGACCATCTCCAAAGTCGTGATGCCACGTTGAAGCGTTGACTATCTGTGAGATAGAGAACGGATTTTTCATCGTGCAATGCGGGGTGCGCATATCGCCTTTCTTCTGCTTGTTGCCTTTCTTCAGAGCAAAGGCGCAGTCGTATCGAGCAACAAGTACGGTGTCTTTTCCTTGCGGTTCATACACATACAGATAATAATCTTTCTTAGACATGAGGATGAAACATTTCTTCTTGTCTTTCACCACATGAGGCATACTGATGCTTACGTCGGCATCGGTACGTATAGCGCGATTGCCATAATCGAGAACAACATGTTCGTATATGTCTTCACCAGAATACGGAAGTGCCGACACAACAGCACTGTCGGATGTATTTTCTACGACATAACCATCGTTGCTGATAGACACCGCTGCGTCTTTTTTCCCTTTATTAGAAGCTGAACCACTACAGGCTACCAAAGCAAAAAGTACTATCAGGCTCGATATTCTATTCAATGCTTTATATAATATCATTATTTTAATACTCTAAATAACTATATTCCTTGGATACATAAAAGGTTTGTCCGAGATAACGGATTTTATACCAGTCGCTGTCCTCGCCTAAATATTGCAGTTTCGCGCCTCTGCTTGGCGCACGTGTAGCTCCGTTTTCCCATGTGAGATAGCCGGAATCGAGGCTCGGAGCGAAGCGAAGTCGAACTCCATTACCAGTAATTACTACCTTAGCACCTTTATTTCCCCCACTTACCGCACGATGTTCGTAAGCGTGTTCCGCACCTTTACTGATAATGACCTTTGTGCTTTTCTTGCTTTCTAACAGTTTGGCATTCTGCTCTGCCAACTCTTGATTTTTAGAAGCAAGTTCTTCTTGATTCTTCTGCAACAGCTCAAATTTTTCCTCGTCCTTATCGGCTTTAGTGATAAAGAAATATGCAGCTCCACCGAGAATCACAGCCACAAGAATAGAAATAATAACATAAAGCAGCACATTATTTCCGTTATTATCTCCTCCATACGGAACATAAGGCTGTTGATATGGATGATTTTGATTCGGTTTAACTTGTATATCTGCGAGACTACAACCGCACTTTGAACAAAAACGTGTTCCTTCTGGGAAGGAATTACCACAATTAGGACATTGGATTTGCATAAATAATAATATTTTATAATCTGCCCACAAAGTTATAACTATTATTTACATTAGCGGTAATAACAAACCAAAATATTGTTAAAAGGATTGGAAGTGCAAAAGCATAACGTTAATATAATGCAAGCTCTATAATACTCGCACCAGCGCAACCAAACCAAAAGGGGCAGAAATTACGGCAAATCTATAAGATAGCGCTATAACAATTATAGTAATTACACAAAATCTATAACGTTGCGTAATAATAATATAACGCCATCTTCCTCCCTGCAATCAT
>URER01000050.1 GCA_900547005.1 uncultured Prevotella sp. | reverse complement strand
GTAATCAGGCCGGAATTACTTGAGTACTGCGCCCAAATTACTCGAGTACTGTGCCCAAATTACTCGAGTATTGCGCCATAGTACTATACTGTCCTGGCCGAAATAGGTTGCCCCCTGTATTTATCGGATGAGCCGCTTTCGTAACTGTTTGATAATCAGAGAGAATGAAAACCGAGAAAAATTTCGCGAAAATTTCTTCTGAAAGTGGCACTTTTGCAACAAATTTTCGCGAAAATTTTTCTCAATCAGGCTATAGTGGCATTGCGAAACGATAATAAAGGCACTCCCAAAGCATTGCTATTGGCAGGCAATCAAATAGAATACAAGAATGCAGCCAATAGCATAATGTGTCAAACTTGTGTCATTTCGTCTCTTTTTGTTGCTCCGGATATTGTATTCGTGTGTGGTATATCGACTTCAAACGCTCGATGAGTACCAACTTCGTCTGTCTTATGTCGCGGAACGTTATGGGGCAGTCGTCGAAGAACTTCTGTTCCATCTGGCTGTCTATGATACGGTTGACAAGCGCACTGACGCTTTCTTCCGTGTACTCCTGTAGCGACCGCGACGCAGCCTCCACGCTGTCGCACATCATCAGTATGGCCTGCTCGCGGGTGGTGGGATTAGGTCCCGGGTAGCGGAAAGGAGTCTCGTCGACCTCCTCGTCAGGGTGTTCGTTCTTATAATTAATGTAGAAGAACTTTGTGATTCCCGTGCCGTGATGGGTCGTTATGAAGTCCTTTATGACGGTGGGCAGATTGTATTTCTCTGCAAGGCGCATACCCTCGGCCACGTGATTTATAATAATGTGTGCGCTTTCAAGTTCCGACAGCTTGTCGTGCGGGTTCACTCCGGCCTGGTTTTCGGTGAAGAACGCCGGGTTTTCCATCTTTCCTATGTCGTGATATAAGGCACCGGTACGCACCAGATGTGTCTTCGCGCCAATCTTGTTTGCCACCTCCGCGGCGAGATTTCCCACCGTTATGGAGTGCTGAAACGTGCCCGGTGCTATCTCGCTCATTCGTCTGAGCAGCTCGTTGTTGGTGTTCGACAGTTCAAAGAGCGTTACTGTAGATATAAATCCGAATGTCTTCTCTATGACAAGCATCAGCGGATAGGCGAAGAGAAGCAGGAAACCGCTTACGGCGAAGTGGATATACATCGACTGGTCGAGCTTGGACACATCGTCGCTCTCTATCAGTTGAAGCGCGAGATAGACCATCGAGATTGCCACGGTGACGAGCACGGCGGTGAGATATATCTGCGAACGCTTCGACAGCTCACGCAAGGAATAGATTGCCACGAGTCCCGCGACAAGTTGGATGATTATAAATTCGTATTGATATTTCACCGCGACGGCACATATAAGTATCATTGTGGTGTGGGTGATGAAGGCCGTTCGCGAGTCCATGAACACGCGGATGAAAATCGCCGCTATTGCAAACGGTATGATATAGACGCTGAATTTGTTGAAAACCATCAGCAGCGACACGAGAATGGGGAAGATGACAATCATCGTATAGAGCATCGTTATGCTCCGGGTCTTGTCAAAATAGTCGTTGCGGAAGAGTACAAGGTAGCCCGTAAAGAGCAAGACAAGTACAAAGACGTATATCGCCTGACCTACAATCGTCTCAACGATGCCGTTGTCTGCGGCGTTCCTGCGCTCCATTGCCTTCTCGAAACTGTTCAGTACACGGAATGTATAGCTGTCGACGATGTCTCCGCGGTTTATTATCCGCTGCCCTTCGAGCACCATTCCACTGGCCTGTGGAATCAGGCTGAGCTGGTCTGCCAGCTCAGTGTTGCTGCGCTCTGCGTCGTAGATGATGTTCGCCTCGATGTATTCGTTCAGGTTGCATTTTTGCAGTATGCTTCTCTTGGCGGTTGTCGTGTCGTTGGCGAAAAGCTGTTCGTATGCGCTCAGTGTCGAATAAAACTGCCGTATGTTGGTTGGTTCCGCCTGTTTGCCGTCTACGATACGTATCTGCCGCGTGCTGTCTTTGGCCAGTTTCGAGTAGCGGTCGGTCTCCATGATGCCCGTCTTATATAATTCGCGCAGCTCATTAGCTATGTGGGTGGTGTAATGAGGAATGCCCGGGATGCCGTCTTTGAAGTCTGACAGGAATCTGTCGATGTTCTTTTTCGCTATCTCGTCATTGCGCTTGAAGTAAGGCTGGAATGCTTCCGTCACCGAATCGCGTTCAGCTTTCAGCTTTTGCTGAGTCTTGAAAATAGGGAAGTCAAACTTTGCGATAAGCTCGCTGTATATCCACGGCCGTCCTTCGTCATAGTGATAGAGCTTTCCTTCCGTTCTCGGCAGAAACCAGACGATAACGGTCACGGTAACAACCATGAGAGTTATGCGTATGAGCAGATTGCGCCAATATCTTCTTTCTTTTATGCTGAATTTCCCCATTGCTTACAGTCTAATTATTATTACACATTGCGAAAATACGAAAAAAATATCCAATACTGAAAAAAAAACATTAAATTTGCACAAAATTTTATTATTATTCAATGGCAGAAAGAAAAGTAAGGGTGCGTTTTGCACCCAGTCCTACGGGCGCTCTGCACATCGGCGGAGTGCGTACAGCGTTGTATAATTATTTGTTTGCGCGCCAGCATGGCGGTGATTTGGTGTTCCGTATTGAGGATACTGACTCAAACCGGTTTGTTCCCGGTGCGGAAGAATACATATTGGAGTCTTTCCGTTGGCTCGGAATCAAGTTTGATGAAGGCGTAAGTTTCGGTGGCGACAAGGGTCCTTACCGTCAGAGCGAGCGCCGTGAGATATATAAGGAATATGTAAACCAGCTTCTCGAAGCCGGAAAAGCATATATCGCGTTCGACACTCCCGAAGAGTTGGAGGCCAAGCGCAACGAGATAAAGAACTTCCAGTATGACGCCCACACGCGAATGATGATGCGCAACTCGCTCACCATGACTAAGGAGGAGGTCGACGCACTTATCGACGACGGCAAACAGTATGTTGTCCGCTTCAAGATAGAGCCTGGCGAGGAGGTTCACGTGAACGATATGATACGCGGAGATGTGTGTGTCAAGACCGACATCCTCGATGACAAGGTGCTCTATAAGAGTGCCGATGAACTGCCGACATACCATCTCGCAAACATCGTCGACGACCATTTGATGGAAATCAGCCATGTGATAAGAGGTGAGGAGTGGCTTCCGAGCGCACCGCTTCACGTGCTTCTGTACCGTGCTTTCGGTTGGGAAGACACCATGCCGCGCTTCGCCCACCTGCCGTTGCTGCTGAAACCCGAAGGCAAAGGTAAGCTGTCGAAACGCGACGGCGACCGTCTGGGATTCCCAGTGTTCCCGCTTGAGTGGCACGATCCGAAGACCGGTGAGGTGTCGAGCGGCTATCGGGAGAGCGGCTACTTCCCCGAGGCTGTTATAAACTTCCTTGCCTTGCTTGGATGGAATCCCGGAACAGAGCAGGAACTCTTCACCCTTGACGAGCTGGTTGAGGCTTTCGACATCAGCAGGTGTTCAAAAGCAGGCGCGAAGTTCGACTATCAGAAAGGTATTTGGTTCAATCACGAATACATACTCCATAAGACCAACGAGGAGATTGCCGGCTTGTTTGCGCCTATTGTTGCAAACAACGGAGTGGAAACCACGATGGAGCGCGTTACCGAAGTGGTGAGGATGATGAAAGACCGCGTAAGTTTTGTGCGCGAGCTTTGGCCTCTTTGCTCGTTCTTCTTCATTCCGCCGACGGCGTATGACGAGAAAACGCGCAAGAAACGTTGGAAGGAGAACTCGCCGGAAGTTATGACCGAGCTTGCCGGAGTGCTCGAAGGAATTGACGACTTCAGCGTGGAAGGACAGGAACCGGTGGTGCTGAAGTGGGTCGAGGACAAGGGATACAAGCTCGGCGACGTGATGAATGCTTTCCGTCTGACGCTTGTCGGCGAAGGCAAAGGCCCGGGAATGTTCGATATCTCAGCCTTCCTCGGCAAGGAAGAAACCTTGAACCGTCTGCGTAGAGCAATAGAAGTGCTGTCGTAAAACAATAAAAGCATAATTAATAATGTACAACATTATTATATATATATACCAGTTTGGCGTGATGCTTTACAGTCTCTTCAACGAGAAAGTGAGGAAAATGTGGAGAGGAGAGCGTGACGCCATACGGGTATTACGTGAGAACGTGAATCCTAACGAGCAATATGTCTGGTTCCATGCGGCATCGCTTGGCGAGTTTGAACAGGGCCGACCGCTAATCGAACAGATGCGCCAGGAACATCCGGAGTATAAGATTTTGCTTACATTCTTCTCGCCGTCGGGCTATGAAGTGCGCAAGAATTACGAAGGAGCCGACATCGTTTGCTATCTCCCTTTGGACACCATCACCAACGCACGGAAGTTCTTGCGCGCTGTCAGGCCGGTGATGGCGTTCTTCATCAAGTATGAGTTCTGGTATAATTACTTGCATATTTTGAAGCACCGCAATGTGCCGGTGTATAGCGTTTCCAGTATCTTCCGTCCCGAACAGGTGTTCTTCAAATGGTACGGACGGCGTTATGGGAAGGTCCTTAATTGCTTCACCCATTTCTTTGTACAGAACGAAGAGAGCAAGAAACTGCTGTCTTCTATCGGCATCGACTGTGTTACCGTGAGTGGTGACACACGCTTCGACCGTGTGCTGGGCGTTAAGAAAGCAAGCAAGGCACTGCCCATCATCGAGTCGTTCGTAGGCGACAAACGGGCGTTCGTGGCAGGGTCAAGTTGGCTGCCCGATGAGGAAATCTTCATAAAATACTTCAATGAACACAAGGATTGGAAGCTCGTCATCGCTCCCCACGTGATAGACGAGAGTCATTTGACACAAATACTTGCGCTGCTCGACCGCAAGACGGTGCGTTACACGCAGACAACGCCCGAGGAGGCTGCCGAGGCTGACTGCCTTATAATAGACTGTTACGGATTGCTTTCGAGCATCTACCGCTATGGCGACGTGTCATACGTGGGCGGAGGATTCGGCGTAGGCATCCACAATGTGCTCGAAGCGGCTGTTTGGAACATCCCCGTAATCTTCGGACCGAACAACAAGCGCTTTCAGGAAGCACAAGGACTGTTGCGTGCAGAGGGCGGCTTCGAGATACAGAACTATTCCGATTTTGAGGCGGTAATGAACCGTTTTATTGCCGACAATGACCATCTGAAAGCCTCGGGAAGTATCGCCGGAGAGTTTGTGCAGGGGCATTTTGGCGCATCGGAGATAATCTTGAACAGCGTATCGCACTTATTGTAATTCTCGTTCTGGTGATATGAAATACAATATAACTTGTGATAACTGCGGAGAACAGTTCCTTATAGAAGCAGAACCGGGGCAGACGGTGAGTTGCGTATGTCCCGGATGTGGCGGCACGATGCGTCTCACGTTGCCGTTATCGGCTTTGTCTCAAGATGATATTACCGTAACGCCGCTCCGTCGGCCTACCGCCAAAGAGTCGCCGGGGAAATCCCGTAACTCTGTCAACCCCATAATGTTAGGCATTACCTTAGGCTTTTCCATTCTTGTAGTGCTTGCCATTATTCTTTTCACAGCTTCACATTTTGCTGACAAGCCCATCGAGCCGGCCTCTTCAGGCTATATTGTCGACACCGTTGCCGTACAACCGGATTATGAATTTTATGAATTGCCGCCCGAACCTGAACTTGCGCCTGAAATCGACACCGTCATTGTTGATGAACCGCAGCAGGAGACAGAGACGGAGACGAGACAAGAGCAGGAAGCCGAAACCGTAGTAGGGGATTCTATATAGGTCTCCTGTCCCCTCGATGAAGGGGTGTCCGGGCTGAATGAATAATAAATGTTATGAAGAAACGCTACACCATAGAAGTACCCGGCGGAGCCGACAAAGTGCTCCTGCACACCTGTTGCGCACCGTGTTCGTCTGCGATAATAGAGTGTTTGATGTCGCACGGCATTACACCGGTGATCTATTATTGCAATCCGAACATCTATCCCGAGGAGGAATACAGGATAAGAAAGGACGAATGCACGCGCTATGCCACGGCTCTCGGACTCGAAATCATCGATGCCGACTATGATCACGAAGCGTGGCGGTGCGAGATGCGTGGCTTGGAGGACGAGCCGGAACGTGGAAGCCGTTGCCTGCGCTGCTTCAAGATGCGGCTTTTAGACACTGCGCGTTATGCCTCGGAACACGGCTTTTCGGTCATCACCACTACGTTGGCGTCGAGCCGTTGGAAGAGTCTGGAGCAGATAAACGAGGCCGGACGATATGCTGCCGGGCGTTATCCGGGCGTTACTTTTTGGGAACAGAACTGGCGCAAGGGCGGTCTGAGTGAGCGTCGCATAGCCATAATCAAGGAATATGGCTTCTATAACCAGCAGTATTGCGGGTGCGAGTTCAGTAAAGCCCCCTCGCAACAAGAGGGAAAAGCCTCACCCCCTTACCCCTCTACAAGAGAGAGGGGAGTAATTACTCCTCCTTCGCTGTAGCGGATTTGTAATAACCCTAACAATATCTCCACACAAGCAAGAACTCTCCCCCTTGGGGGAGTTGGAAGGGGCTGAATATTTAATAACCCTAACAATATCCCCATACAAGCACTCTCCCTCGTGGGGGAAGTCGGAGTGGGACTGATTTATTATGAATAACGAAGTATTGAAAGCTATCCGCGAGCGCCGTTCCATACGCCGCTATAAGCCGGAACAGGTAACAGATGAAGAGTTGAAGACTGTGCTTGAGGCAGGCACGTGGGCAGCTACGGGGCATGGTACACAAGACCCGTGGATTGTGGCTGTGCAGAACAAGGAGCTGATGAGCCGTCTCGTGAAGATGAACGCCGAGATTATGGGCGTGGAGAGCAACCCCTACTACGACGCGCCGACGATAGTCCTCGTCTTTGCTTCGGCCGACAACTACAACCGCGAGCGCGACGGCAGTCTCGTTCTTGGTAACATGATGCTCGCCGCACACTCCATCGGACTGGCCTCGTGCTGGATAAACCGTGAAGACGCGATGTTCGCTTCGGCCGAGGGCAAGGCCATCATGGCTGAGCTTGGCCTCCCCGATGGTCTCGTCGGCATTGGTGCGTTGTCGCTCGGTTATGCCTCGTCGCACCCGAAAACCGTAAAACCACGCAAAGAGGGGTACTACAAAATTTTAAAATGAAGAGTGAAGAATGAAGAGTGAAGAATGAAGAGTGAAGAATGAAGAGTGAAGAATGAAGAGTGAAGAATTGCCTGACGGAATGTTATTAGGTCGTTGATTATTATTTAATGATGACAGCCTTTTATTATCCCGTCAGGCAATTCTTCACTCTTCATTCTTCACTCTTCATTTATACTATCTGTTCCAACTCACTGACGTTCTCCTTTATCGTCTCGTCGGTGAGTGTGTAGTTTTGCAGGTCGCCGTTGATGTAGCTGTCGTAAGACGGCATATCGATGAGGCCGTGACCCGATAGGTTGAAGAGGATGACCTTCTCTTCGCCCGTTTCTTTACAGCGGTTGGCCTCACGGATGGCAGCCGCGATGGCGTGGCAGCTCTCCGGAGCGGGGATGATGCCCTCGGTGCGTGAGAAAAGCATTCCGGCGTCGAATGACTCAAGCTGCGGAATGTCTACGCCGTGCATCATATTGTCCTTTATCAACTGGCTCACGATGGTACCCGCACCGTGATAACGCAGTCCGCCGGCGTGGATGTTAGACGGCTTGAAGTTGTGTCCGAGGGTGAACATCGGCAGCAGCGGAGTGTAGCCCGCCTCATCGCCGAAGTCATATTGGAATACGCCGCGCGTCAGTTTCGGGCAACTTGCCGGTTCGGCTGCGATGAACTCTGTCGTCTTTCCTTCAAGGATGTTATGGCGCATGAACGGGAACGAGATGCCGCCGAAGTTTGAACCGCCACCGAAGCAGCCTATCACGATGTCGGGATATTCGCCCGCCATCTCCATCTGCTTCTCTGCCTCAAGGCCTATAATGGTCTGATGCAGCGTAACGTGGTTCATCACCGACCCTAAGGCATACTTACAGTTAGGCGTTGTGCGAGCCAGTTCCACAGCCTCGGAGATAGCCGTTCCGAGCGAGCCCTGATGGTTTGGGTCCTTTGTCAGGATGTCCTTTCCCGCACGGGTCGACATAGACGGCGAGCCAGTAACGGCTGCTCCGAAGGTGCGCATGATGGCACTGCGGTAGGGTTTCTGGCGCATTGTGATTTTCACCTGATATACGGCAGCCTCCAGTCCGAACACCTTTGCGGCGTAGGAGAGAGCCGCGCCCCATTGTCCTGCGCCCGTCTCGGTGGTTACGTTGGTTGTGCCCTCCTGCTTGGCGTAGTAGCACTGTGGCAGGGCCGAGTTTATCTTATGGCTGCCTAATGGCGAAACACTCTCGTTCTTGAAGTAGATATGAGCCGGCGTGCCGAGTGCTTTCTCCAGTTCGTATGCACGCACTAACGGTGTGGAACGATAATATTTGTATCTCTCGCGCACCTCCTCGGGGATGTCAATCCATGCGTGTGTGGTGTCGAGTTCTTGCTTGCAACATTCCCTTGCGAACACCTGGCTCAGTTCGTCAACCGTCATTGGCTTCTTGGTAGCCGGGTTCAGCATCGGGAGAGGCTTGTTCTTCATATCAGCCTGTATGTTGTACCATTGTGTTGGAATCTCGCTTTCCTGTAAGATAAATTTCTTTTGCTTGCTCATTGCTTTATGTCTTAATTTTATGTATTTATAGTTACAAATCACGGCACAATACTTTCATTTTGTGAATAAACTGCTGCGTAATGTGCGTAAATATTATAATTTATTATGCAAAAGTACATATAATTTCCGAATATACACGTGTTGGCATGAAAAAACTGTTATTTATTTCTTTGTTATTCTTACAGTTTGTTGTACCTTTGCAATGCGAAGCCCCTTCAGACTTCCCCAAGAGGGAGGGCGTTAATAGGTGGAAAGGGTGGCTGTATATTAGTGGCTGATACCAATATCCATAGTCGCTATATAAATAATTGGTAGATATAAGTAAATATTAGAATAATAACAAAAATCCCCATACGGCTGTATTATGTTCCTTGAGGGGGACAATGCGGTTGTATTCTCCACATTGTGGGAGTTTGGAGGGGGCTTAAAATTACAATGGGAAAGATAATATTGACGGGCGATCGCCCGACCGGTAAGCTCCATTTGGGGCATTATGTGGGTTCGTTGCGCCGCCGCGTGCAGTTGCAGGAAGAGGGCGATTACGACCGTATGTTTGTGTTTATGGCCGACGTGCAGGCATTGACCGACAACGCCGATAATCCGGAGAAGATTCGTCAGAACATCGTTCAGGTGGCACTCGACTATCTCTCGGCCGGTCTCGATCCAGCGAAATGCACGCTGTTCATACAAAGTCAGATTCCGGAATTGGCCGAACTGACAACCTATCTGATGAACCTTATCACCGTATCGCGTGTGCAGCGCAATCCGACCGTGAAGACGGAGATTAAGATGCGCAATTTCGAGGCGAACATTCCGCTTGGTTTCTTCTGTTATCCTGTGAGTCAGGCGGCCGACATCGCACTGTTTAAGGCCACTACCGTACCTGCGGGCGAAGATCAGGAGCCTATGCTTGAGGTTACGCGTGAGCTGGTGCGCCGCTTCAACCAGACCTACGCCGAGGTGCTCGTAGAACCGAACATCATGCTGCCGGAGAACGCAACGGCTCGCCGTCTGCCCGGTACGGACGGAAAGGAAAAGATGAGCAAGAGTCTCGGCAACTGCATCTATCTGAGCGATTCGGCCGATGAGGTATGGCAGAAGGTGCGCTCCATGTACACAGACCCTGACCACCTGCGTGTGGACGACCCCGGTAAGGTGGAGGGAAATGCTGTCTTTACTTATCTTGATGCGTTCTCTTCGGATGATGATTTCGCGGAGTTCTGGCCGGAATATAAGAATCTTGATGAGTTGAAAGACCACTATACACGTGGTGGATTGGGCGACATGAAGTGCAAGAAGTTCCTGAATCAGGTCATCAACAAGATGCTCGAGCCGATTCGTGTGCGTCGCCATGAGTACGAACAGGACATCCCTGAGATATTCAACATTCTGCGCCGTGGCACTGACGCCGCACGTGAGGTGGCTGCACAGACTATGTCTGAGGTGCGCGAAGCTATGCGAATTAACTACTTTGACGATGCTGAGCTGATTCGTCAGCAGGCAGAGTTGTTTAAAGCCCCCCTCTAATCCCCCCAAGGGGGAAGCCCGACAATACCCCCTGTGATGGAAAACCTAACAGAAAGAATAAAATAAAAGAGGCGTATCATTACTTGAATCAAGTGTGATACGCCTCTTTTATTTTGACACATTTCTATTATCTTACTTTTCTTCTATCGGTTGAGGCTCTCCCCTTTGGGGGAGTTGGAGGGGGTGTTTTGTTGGGTCTTCCCCCTTTGGGGGGATTAGAGGGGGGCTTGGAGTAGGAGTAGACTGTTCTTCATCCTTCTCAATCCCTCCATCATTCTATCGCGCGGACACGCTATGTTGATGCGTATGAAGCCCTCTCCGTCGCGTTTTCCGTATATCGTTCCACTGCTTACCATCACCTTTGCCTCGTTGAGCAGGCGGTTGGTGAACTCGTCCGAGCTTATGCCGAGCGCACGGATATCGCACCAAACGAGGTAAGTGCCTTCGAGTTTCGTTATCTTCAACTGCGGCATCTCCTTTGCGAAGAAGTCGCAAAGGGCTACATAGTTGTCGTGGATGTATGCGTTCAGTTCGTCGAGCCAGTCCTCACTCTCGTTGTATGCAGCCATAGCGGCCACCACTCCGAACGGATTGACGTCGCAGACCTCGTTGATGTTTATCGCACGGTCAATCTTGTTGCGCGTCTCTTCATCGTTGCTGATAATGTTGGCAATCTGTAATCCGGCGATGTTGAAGGATTTTGAGGGCGAGTTGCACGTGATGGAATTGTTCTGGCACGCCTCAGAGATTGAAGCAAACGGTGTGTAATGATAGCCCGGTTGCACCAGTTCGCAGTGTATTTCGTCAGCAATGACGCGCACGCCGTGGCGAATGCAGATATCGTTCATGCGCTCAAGTTCGTCGCGCCGCCACACTCTTCCGGCCGGATTGTGCGGGTTGCAGAGCAGGAAAAGTTTTGTGCGAGGGTCGCTGCACAGCCTTTCCATCGTCTCAAAGTCCACCCGATATGTGCCGTTTTCATATATCAGAGCGTTCTCCGCGGCTTCGCAACCATTGTTGCGGATTGACGAGAAGAAGCAGTTGTACACAGGTGTCTGCACCAGCACCTTGTCGCCCGGCTCGGTCAGAGCCTTGATGATGGCTGAAATTGCAGGCACTACGCCCGACGTATATATCATCCACTCGCGCCTGATGGTCCATCCGTGGCGGCGGCCGAACCAGTTTATTACTGCGTTATAATATTCTTCGGGTACTTTCACGTAGCCGAATATGCCGTGGTCGACGCGCTTGTGCAGTGCCTCGGTTATTGCCGGAGCCACACGGAAGTCCATGTCGGCCACCCACATCGGTATCACGTCGCTGTCCGCCGGCGTGTCCCATTTGTAACATCCGCTTCCTCGGCGGTCTATGTGTTCGTTGAAGTTCATAAAGCCTCACCCCCAACCCCTCTCCAAAAGAGAGGGAAGTAATTACTTTTATTATTCGTTGTTGATTTATAAATAAGTCACCAAGATTAAACGATACTATCTATAATAAAGTATATGCTATACATTAATTTTAGTGACTTACTTAGTAATGTTTTATTCTACCCCTTCACTCCAATCACGCAGTTATTCGGTGCTTTCACGTTCTCGTCGATTGTAACGCTGCCCACGCTGTCGGCGGTGATGTGTCCGGTGCGCGGATTCTTTATGTTCGTGATGCCGCCGATGATGCTTGCCTCTACGTCAGAGTCCTCGAAAGCACGGTCGCAGGCAGCATCAAAGGTGCAATCCTCGAGCACCAAGCCCTCGGCGTAGCACAGAGGCTGCTCGCCCGAGATATGGCAACGCACAAGACGCACGTTCTTGGAGTGCCATGCAAGATACTCGCCGTCAAGTTCCGAGTCGTAAATCGTAACGTTTTCGCACTCCCAGAACGAGTCCTTCGTGGTGATTTTGGCGTTGTGCAGCTCCACGTTTTTGCAGTATTGGAACACATATTTCGAGTCGCTCTCCAATCCGTCAGCATATACATCGTCGCAGAACATGAACGGATATGTGCCGTCATGTAGCTTCACGTTCTTTATCCTGATGTTCCTCACGCGCCAGAATGTCTCGTCTGCATCGTTTATCACGACGTTCTTGAGCGTCAGGTTCTTCATCTCGCGGAACAGTTTCGGCGCGTTTATCACCGTATCGCGCATCGTCATGTCGTTGGAGTACCATATCGCGGAGCGCGAGCCCGGCTCAAACAGGCAGTTGGTTATCACGCTGCCGTCCACGTGCCACCACGGATATTTGCCCACAAAGCGGCAGTTGTCCGCCTCGATGTTCTTGCAGCACTTTATCCCTGACTCCCCGTCCGTGATGGTTACATTCTCCAATCGTGTATCTTTTATGCCGAACAGAGGTCTCTCTCCACCCAGTTCCTTGTCTTTTATCAGTTCCATGTCTTTATTGTCGTTTAATGGTTTCATAATGCAAAATTACAAATACTATGCCAAACGGTATGTAGACAGATTACGTTTTTTGATACCATTATTAATGATAGGAGTAGTTGTATGGATTGAAATTGCGTTACTTGTGTCTATTAAGGACTTCTGAAGGGATGATTAGTGTCTTTTTAAGAATCAGGTTTTTGTGCATTATGATTGTAATAGTTGTTTGTATAAATGTTGTATTTTGTACAAACAAAAGGTTAATGTATGTTATATTTGTTGCTGTTTTAAAGTTAAAACGTGTTGCTTTATTTATTTTTGTAAATAACTTTATTTGTTTAATTAAAATATGATTTATTATGAAAAAAGTAACAAAAGGAATGATTTCTATTTTATTTTTGGGTGGTATATTGAGTTTTACACAGATGGTGTTAAATGCCTGCCAAAAAGATGATGCAGAATTGTACTCTGATTCGTCTAAGCTGTTACTCACAGAATTTGTTAATTGTACTGAGAAATTTGCAGAAAAACCAGTAGTAGTAAATGAAGTGTCCCATGCAAAAGCAAATAGAGTGGTAGGACAAAAAGCAACAGATAAATTGTGTTACATCTCTGTAGAGTTTCCAAGTAATACAGAAAAAAGTGTTACAAATTTATGTAATAGTGTTCAAACTGTTAATGATATTGTGGAATTACGTAATATTTCAAATGCAAAACTTACTATAAATCCAGAATTCACAAAATCAGATTTTCAAATTGTTGTTTCTGAAGACAATATTAATGAAGTATTGGATCCGCTGGTCGAGAAAAGCAAAGCATTTTTAAGAAGCAGAGGATTTACCGATGCAGAGATACAAGAAATGCTTGAGGAAAACAATGCAGACGAATCCCAATTAGTAGCTTTGGTAATGACAGTTTGTGAGGATGAAGCAAAAGCTAATATGGAGGCAAAAATAATCAATGATAATAATATATATGATTTTAATATTTTTGCGACACCAGTGTATGCTATGGACGCTGCTGGTTATACTCGTTGTGCTTTAAGAGCTCTTGGATTGGATTTTATTGGAGGCGCTGGTTTCTCGAATTGTAAATGCTGGAAGAAAACTGCAATAAAGACTGCATTTAAGGGTATTGCGAAACGAATGCTTGGCCCTGTTGGAGTTGCTCTCGCTGTTGTGGAGTTTTCTATGTGTGCTTTTTTATAATATGTCAAGTTCGATGATGAAAACAGTATTACATATATCATTCCTCATATTTATGCTGTGCTTCTTTCTAGTCTGTATGTATAGGTTCATATGTAACTGGAAGGATAATGATCTGCGGGTGAACATTCTATTTCTGATAATAGATGTTTTGGGATTGGTATTTCTTATTTGGATGTTTCTGTCGGATTTACATCAGTTATGAGGTGTGAGGTCGATGTGTTTAGGACATGAGGTCGCTACGCTTTCAGGTGTGAGGTTATGAGGTTATTGCCTATAAGCGTCCGTTTCCTATTCTGAAAAAGCCTGTTTTGCAGACCGTTTTCTATGTTATTGTGAATCAATAGATTATGAATCGAAATAAATTTGCGCGCAAATTTTCTCCAAAAGTGCCACTTTCAGAAGAAATTTGCGCGCAAATTTTTTACCGTTCCGTTGTAATCGGTTTGCCATCGTATTTGTTTTGCTTGTCGAAACATACACTTTCGCGACATATAGGTAAACCAAATAATAAGAAGAATGGTCTTTGCGGTCTAATGATGGATTTGGGTTTAAGGTTCGGATTAATCTCTCCCCACTTCTCAATCGGCGGAAGGATGAAGAAAAAAACGCTCAAAAAAGTTGCAATATCGTACAACTATCACTATCTTTGCACTATGAAACGCAAAATAATGGAGGCGTATTATGCAGACAAACAATCATCAAATAAATGACTACAGCGCGGTTCTGGAACGTAAGTACGGTAAGGAGGGAACGGCAGAGCGTGCTGCATTTGACGAAGAGGCATACTCCTTCTACACAGCCCAGATTCTTCTGAAAGCGCGTAAGGAGGCGAAAGTGACGCAATCAGAGTTGGCTTCGCGCATCAACACCACGAAGTCGTATATCTCCAAGATTGAAAATGGAGTGGTAACACCGAGCGTCGGGATGTTCTATAGGATAACGGCATTGGGTTTGCGCGTGGAGATTGTCAATCCTATATTGTAAAACGGGAAACCAATGGAATAAGAAGGGCGGTAAATCCGCCCTTTTATGTTCCCATACCCTGCAATACATGCCGCCCGACAAGGCGGATACCCATTAAAAACAAAAGAGGGCACGTCGGAAATCCGATGCGCCCTCTTTTGGTTCTATATCATTTTTTAGTCAGAAAATACTTATTTCAGGTTCGGGTTGATTTCGCCCCACTTCTCAACCGGAGGAAGGATACCGAGATCGATAACCTCCTGACGCATCTTGCAGAGGTGCTCGTAGCTCTTGCGCAGGTCGGCGATTTCCTCAGCAGTACCAACCGGCTCAGCATAGAAGCTGCCCTCAGCGGTGATGCGTGTGTCCATAGCCATCATGATGTGGTCGTAGCCGGCGAAAGACACGTAGCGGCCTGCAGGCCATACGAACGGCTCGCCGCCCATTGCGCCCTCAATCATCTTCACAGATACGTAAGCCGGACTCTGGAATGAAGAACGGCCGCGCAGCTTGATGATGTTCGCACCACCCTGGATGGTGTTGTGTTTGATTTCCTCCCAGTGCTCAGTAGACAGTTTGTCAGTGCCGATGAGGTCGGTCAGCGGTGTGCCTGCAACCTTAACGCCCGATGCGAACACTGCCATAGCCTCGCCGTGGCCTCCGTATGTGCGGCAACCTGTAACCTCACTCTGCTTTACACGGAAATGCTTGTTCAAGCCACTCTGCAGACGGATAGAGTCGAGTGCAGCGAGAGTTGACACCTGTGTTGGGCGAAGACCAGAGTAAAGGAGTGTGATAAGACCTGTGATGTCGGCCGGGTTGAAGATAACCACAACGTGCTTAACATCCGGGCAGTAAGCCTTGATGTTCTTACCGAGTTCCTCAGCGATACCGGCGTTGCCTCTGAGAAGGTCCTCACGTGTCATGCCCTGCTTACGTGGAGCACCACCTGAAGAGATAAGGTATTTTGTATCCTTGAATGCAACCTTCACGTCAGTAGTGTATGTGAAGTTCACACCCTCGAAACCACAGTGACGCATCTCCTCTGTTACGCCTTCGAGTCCCGGCTCGTAAACGTCGTAGAGACAGATGTTAGGAGTAAGACGGAGCATTGCTGCTGTTTGTGCCATGTTTGAACCAATCATGCCGGCAGCTCCGACGATGGTCAATTTCTCATTAGTTAAAAATTCCATACTGCTGTTTTATATTTTAATTTGAAAATTTTCCGCTCTCGAACGGAATGCCTTCCTATGCCTTGCCGTTCTCTTTTATTCACCGCAAAATTAATAAAAAAACGCGTATCGTTGGCATATATTTTGGAATTAAATTGTTATTAATTCTAAAACTTTACGCCTTTGTAATCTCTAAGTTGCAAAACAGATTTCAATATTCTTTGCGCAGCCATTCCGCAAGGAAATAATCATATACGCGGTAGGTGTTTTCTTCCTTTGTGATCAGGTCGTTTTTTATTAGCGGGGTTATTGCTGCCTGCACCGAACTGGCTGATGGCAGCTTGTATTTTTGGATAAATGCCGACGATGTTATCTCACTTGCTTCGCCTTCTTTTGCTATTGCGAGAAGCATCATCTTTTGTTTCGGGGCGAGATGCGACAGTAAATCCTTGTAGCCGCTCTCCTGTGTCATGATGACATTGTCCCATGCCGTGTCTATCTTGCCTTCTTCGCAACATTCATTTTGACCCGTAAGGGCAAACAACTCGTTCATAATCATCTGTACAAACCAAGTGCAACCGTCAAACTTCCGATATACTTTTTCTACCACATCGGGCTTTATCCGCTTTTCTCTTTCTTCAAACATCCGGCACGCAAACATTGTGTATGTGTCTGCCGGAATAGGCGACAGACCCATCGTGATTGCGCTCTGATAGAACGGTTTGGATGAGCTGTTGAACATATTGCTCATAGTGTGGCGCTTGCTGCCTGAGAAAATGAACATCGTCTGTCGGCATTGCTGAATTTTTGTGCGTAGCAATGCCTCTATGTTTCCTTCCGCATACGTGCCTATTTGTTGGAACTCGTCTATCGCAACGATGCACGGCTTGTCGGCAGATTCAAGGTAATTGAAAATTTCATCCAGTGTGATTTGAGGCGATTGGATATCTCCCAAACCGATGTCGAAGGTCGGTTCGCCCGTTATCGCATCCAGTTTGAAGCCCATGCGGAGCGAACTTATAATCTGAAAGAACCGTTCTTTCCATGCGTTCTTTTGTGGTTTCAGCACTTCGTAGATGTTTTTGCCCAATAGATATACAAACTCTGTCAGCGACGTACTGGAGTAGATGTCGACGAAAAACGTGTAGAATTCATTTTTTATCTTTTCGTTGTTGAAACAATGCCTTATCAGTCCGGTCTTCCCCATGCGCCGTGGAGAAATAAGTGCGACATTTTTGCCGTTCATGATTTGCTTTGTCAGGAACTCCGTTTCTTTCTCACGGTCGCAGAAGTAGTAATCAGACACGTATCGTCCTACTACGAATGGATTTAATAAAGTGATTGTTTTCATCCCTTTTATGATTTTATTGCAAATGTAATAATTATATTCACAATAACAAAACAAATAGGGAAGAAAAGCATTAAGGCATGAGCGCCCATGCAAGATTATGCTTTATGCCGTTGCACCGAAAATGTTTCGTCTGTACACGAAAGTTTCCTTGTTTTTGTGAAAACTTTCGTCTATACACGAAAGTTTTTTCAAAAAGTTTCCTGTATACACGAATCTTTTTCCGCTTTAGCGCGAAATTTCCTCCTTAAATGCTACAAATAACAATGCTTAGATGGCAGAAAATGGAGTGTGAAACGGCTTTATTTCAAATCTAATTTATATTTTTGCATAAAATAGGCTTCACCTCAGCAATTTAGAACAAGTTCTATTGCGT
>URER01000049.1 GCA_900547005.1 uncultured Prevotella sp. | reverse complement strand
TTATCACCGCATGGCCGCCGTAAAGGTCGAGATATTCCGTTCCGTTCTCGTCCCAGACCTTGCATCCTTTTCCTTTTACGATGTTCACATCGAATAGGGGATAAACGTCATATAAGTTCATAATCTAAAGTGGAGAGTGAAGAACGAAGAGTGAAGAATCATATAGTCTTTTCTTCGTTCTTCACTTCGTTTGTTTTATTGTTTCTTTTTTTGCTGTACATATCGATGACACTAAGATTGCTATCAATTCGTTGCAGTCGTCAGCTATACTGTCGTATTCTTGTTCATTTATGAATCCCGTGTCCTTTAAGAGAGTCAACCAATAATAGGTTTCATTGCATTCCTTGAGCGAAACGTGAAGCTTATTGACAAAATCCGCCTGACTTTGTGCGAACTCCGCTTCCCTAACCAATGCTCCAATCGCAGTACCAGACCTAAATATCTGATTGGTAAGAGAGTAAATCTTAGGTGTACAATCTATGTAC
This sequence comes from uncultured Prevotella sp., assembly GCA_900547005.1. Taxonomy (GTDB): domain Bacteria; phylum Bacteroidota; class Bacteroidia; order Bacteroidales; family Bacteroidaceae; genus Prevotella. Next base: position 17,674 of record URER01000049.1, on the reverse strand, counting down.
TTCACCATATTTATTATCCTTATGGCAAAATCATAGCTTTTTATGTGTAACGGTGACTTTTCCCTCTTGTATCTGAAATTATCCATAAAGCATTTGGATTCTTCACTCTTCGTTCTTCACTCTTCGTTTAGAATGCACTCGCCTTTAATCTCAGGCCTTCGCTTTCGTTTATGCCGAACATGATATTCATGTTCTGCACAGCCTGTCCCACCGCACCTTTCAGAAGGTTGTCGATACAGGACGTGATGAGCAGCTTGTTGCCGAACTTGTCGCAGTGGACGAGAGCCTTGTTCGTGTTCACAGCCTGCTTCATGTCTATCGCCTTGTCGCTGTAATGCGTGAAGGCCGCATCTTTGTAGAAGTCCTTGTAGGCAGCAACGATGTCCTCGATGGGCGCATCCGTCTTCACTACCGCTGTGGCGAAGATGCCACGTGCGAAGTCGCCGCGATAGGGGATGAAGTCAATCTCCGCATCCAACGAGCCTTGTACCTGTGTCAGGCTCTGACGAATCTCCGGCACGTGCTGGTGGTTGAACGCCTTGTAAATGCTCATATTACAGTTGCGCCATGAGAAATGCGTCGTCGCTCCCGGCTTCTGTCCCGCTCCCGTGCTGCCCGTTATGGCGTTTACGGCGATGTCGCCCTTCACCAGTCCGAGCTTCGCTGCAGGCAACAGACCGAGTTGTATGCACGTCGCGAAGCAACCGGGGTTAGCCACGTGCTGCGCTTTCGCGATGCGTTCCTTGTTGATTTCCGGCAGACCGTAGACATAATCGTTGCCCTCTTCGGCCAAGCGGAAGTCCTGCGCGAGGTCGATTATCTTCACGTTTGCCGGTATTTCGTGCTCCGCAAGGAACTGACGGCTCTTACCGTGACCGAAGCAGAAGAACACAACGTCTACCTTATCAAACGGCATTTCGTTCGTAAACACAAGGTCGGTGTCTCCATACAAGCCCTCGTGAACGTCCGAAACGAGGTTGCCTGCATTGCTTTCGCTGTTCGCAAAGACGATTTCAGCAGAAGGATGGTTAATAAGTAGTCTTATTAATTCTCCTCCCGTATATCCTGCTGCACCTAATATACCTATCTTTATCATAATCAAAATCTTTTGGGAGCAAGAATCCACAGCAGTATATATGCCCAGAATCCTGTTCCATATCCTAATATCAACACAGCGAATATGATGCGGATTATCAATGGGTCTATATCAAAATATTCGCCCAGTCCACCACACACGCCACCTATTTTCTTGTCTGTATCCGACAGATAAAATCTCTTCATTGTTTTATTATTGAGGGGGGCTTTTACCTATCCTTATGCATACCGTAGTACACGCGGAGAGCCGTACTCGACACCTTGATGAAGCCCTTAGCCTCGTCGGCCGTCCAGCCCGTCTGAGTCTCGCCATACTCGCCGAGCTTTGATTTCGTAAGGTCGTCGTCAGAATCCACGCCGACAGTCTCGAAACCGTAAGGACGGAGCTTCAGAATGGCCGTACCGTTCACATTGCGCTGCGAACTGGTGAGCATTGCCTCGATGTCGGGCATTACCGGTTCCAAGTACTGACTCTCGTGAAGGAACATACCATACCAGTTAGCTACCTGATCCTTCCAGTACTGCTGCCACTTGCTCAGCGTTGACTTCTCAAGCAGGCGGTGAGCCTCTATAATCAGTTTCGGCGCAGCGGCCTCGAAGCCTACGCGTCCTTTGATGCCGATAATCGTGTCGCCCACGTTGCAGTCGCGGCCGATGGCATACGACGCACCAATCTCTTCAATCTTCTGAATAGCCTTTATCTTGTCGTCGAACTTCTCTCCGTTCACCGCAACAATCTCGCCCTTCTCGAACGTAATCTTCAGTTCTGCCTCTTCTTCTTTGGCTGTAACGTGCTTCAGATAAGCCTCCTCGGGCAGTCCCTGTGTCGGATCGAGCAGTTCGCCGCCGCAGATACTCGTTCCCCAAATGCCCACATTGTAGGAGTATTTCAGCTTTGTAAAGTCGGCAAAGTACCCGTTTGCGTTCAGATAGTCCACCTCCTCCTTGCGTGTCAGGTTACGGTCGCGCGTCAGCGTGATAATCTCCACACCCGGAGCCATCACGAGGAACGTCATGTCGAACCGAATCTGGTCGTTGCCCGCACCCGTAGAGCCGTGCGCGATGGCGTCCGCGCCAATCTCGTTGGCGTAGCGTGCAATGGCGATAGCCTGAAAAATACGCTCCGACGACACAGAGATAGGATAGCAGTTGTTGCGCATCACGTTGCCGAAAATCATATACTTGAGCGACTTCTCATAGTATTCCTGAGTAACGTCGAGCGTAACATACTTCACCGCGCCCAACTTATAGGCGTTCTCTTCGTTCTTCTTCAACTGCTCTTCGCTGAATCCTCCGGTGTTGGCGCAAGCCGCATACACCTCATATCCCATCTCTTTGGTGAGATACATTACATTGTAGCTCGTGTCGAGTCCGCCACTGAAAGCTACTACAACCTTTTTCTTTGCCATATCTTTTTGCTTTTTGAATTCTTCTTATTATTTGGGGATAGAGTAGGATAGGGAGTTGTGGAGAGTGATAGGGTACTCTATCTGCTTTTATTTCTCACCCTTATTCCTAAAAAGACCTATCGGTCTTCTATTTTCTTGATTCTTGCCATCACCTCTTCCGGCAACTTCACTGGCAGATGCTCTTCCGGATCATAGAGCATTGCGGTGCAGATGCAATAACGGCGGTTCGTGCGATGCAGCACATCCACGTTCACGCAGCCCTCGCAACCGCGCCAGAAAGCCTCGTCGTCCGTGAGGTCATTGAACGTAACGGGATGATAACCTAAGTGCGTGTTCATCTTCATCACCGCCGAACCGCTCGTCAGCGAGAAAATCTTGGCGTGCGGCCAGCGCACACGCGCCAGCGTGAACGTCATGTCCTTTATGCGCTTTGCCACGCCGCGGCCGCGGAAATCGGGATGCACAATCAGTCCCGATGTCGTAACATAATGCTTGTTTCCCCATGTCTCGATATAGCTGAAGCCCGCAAACTTGTCGCCTTGCAGGGCTATCACAGCCTTAGCCTCCTTCATCTTCGTCGTCAGATACTCGTGCGTGCGCTTTGCGATACCCGTGCCGCGCACCTTTGCTGCCTCTGCGATGGTTGTCAGAATGGTGTCTACATACTTCTCGTGCGAAGCGTCGGCCACCATCACCGTGATGTCGTCAATCATTTTTTTACCTTACTATTTATTCCTTTTTATAGTTTATTTCCGTTTCTGCGAACCGGCCGGTCCGTTCCCTTCACCTTATTTATTTATGTCGGGAATGACGAGGCTCAGCCCGTCTATAACCTCCTCCTTAGCCATTCCTTCCTTCAGAACAACGAATATTGTGTCGTCGCCGGCAATACTTCCCATCACGCCCGGAATGTCGTTCGAGTCGATGTTATACGCGATGCTGCTCGCATATCCCGGCCGTGTCTTTATCACAGCAATGTTTCCCGAGAAGTTTATCGACTGATAACCCGAAGTGAGCAACATCTCCCGCGCAGTTCTCGGCGACGTGACGCGCTTATACATCGTCTCGTTCGGCAGCACATACACGTATTTGCCGTTCATGCTTGCGGCCTTTGCCACCTTCAGTTGTTTCAAATCACGGCTCAGTGTTGCCTGCGTGACCTTGTATCCCTCCTTTGATAATGCTTGTAAAACCTCCTCTTGAGAGCACAACTCTTGACTCGAGATGAGCATCTTCAGGGTTTCCATTCTGTTGTTCTTAGCCTTCATCCAGTGAATAAATATACATTTTCAGACTGCAAAAGTACGCATTTATATGCAAATGACAAAATAATAGTGTATATTTTTACTTGTTTTTCGAGGAAATCAAGTGAGGTTTAGGGGGAAGGAGACAGTAGACGGGAGTTCGGGAGTTCAGACAAATCTTTCTTCTTTTTCCTCCTTTTTAGTAAAGAATTATTACAATCGAAAATTGATTCTCTCGTGCTAACGAACGTTAAATAATGGTCTCGTTACTCATTTTGGGCGTTTTTTCGACCTTAAAAATCCCAACACAAAATTCAAAAATCGTAATTCAAAACTGCAAAAGTGCCTCCGTTAGGAAAAAATCGGGTCGATTTTCGTCAAAAATTCATGTTCGGAAAAACACGGAAAAATGGCAAAAACGGCCTATTTAACGTTCGTTAGCTTTCAAAAGTGGCACTTTTAGAGTCCGTTTTAGACCGTTTTGGAGTGCAACGGAGCCTCCGTTGGAGTGCAAAAGTGCCTCCGTTAGCGTCTAACGGAGCCTCCGTTGCAATTTGACGGGGACTAAAATGCGTTCAAAAATGGGTAAAAACGAAAGAAAAAGGGATAAATCTCTGATTATCAAAGACTTATCCCTAAATTGCCTAAATTGCCGTATTTTCGCGTTTTTGAGAGCGGGAGAAGTTTCGTTTGAAAAAACGCAATTCTGAGGGCGTAAATTGTAAGGATTTTGACAATGTGAAAAATATTTCCTACCCCACCAAATACCCTACGATTAACGTACCGTTGTAGGCCCAAAGCCAGACGGTGAGGGCGCAAAGGGCATAGCGGAGCAGCGTTGCGGGGCGACGGGCAAGTATGGAAAGAAGGCAGCCTATGGCGATGGGGATGATGAATATCCAGTCGGCAGACATTATGTAGACTTCGTTGATGCCGAAACCGAGAACGAGATGGAGCATTACATCGACGGCAAACCACGAAAGGCACATCAACAGGAACTTGTTGCGCAAGCCACATAACACTCCGATGACAAACAGCAGGACGATAATAGCCTCGATAACGTAGGGCAGGGCGTTGTCGTAGCTGACGAATACGGGACGCGTGTGCGACATATCCTCAAGCAAGTGGGACTTATGGAGCTGTATGGGTTCGCCAAAGAAATTCTCGACGATAGTCTCGCCGCGCGGCGTGGTAACATCGGTCATGCTCAGCAGAGGCAGTTTGCTGACGGGTTGGCCGCTGTGTTCGGCCATCCATTTGTTGCGCGAGTCGGCCCATTTGCGCATTTTCTCTTCCTTGCCCTGCTTCTTCTGCTTCTTTGCCATATTCTCAATCTCTATCTTTTGCGGAATCTCCACCGTGCGGTACTGCCAATACCAGATGCCGCCAAGTAAGGCGGCGGGCAGGATGAAGGAAATGAGGATAAAGCGAAACGAGAACACGCGGCGGCCGTTGCTGAACAGGCTGGCCAGAAGAGTCTTGGCACCGTTGGTTAGAGTTATGCCTGCGGTGAGGAAAACAAGCAGCATCGCCTCCCATTCGCTTACCGCGCGACCCTGTTTCATGCGCATTCCCACTGCGTAGAGGGTGAGGGTGAGCAGGAAAAGGGAAATGACGAAATGGTCGGGTACCATCGTTGTAACGAGCACATGGCCGAAAGAGAAGAAGAAGGCGGTGAGCAGCGTGGCATCGGGGCGGGTGAGCGAGAGTATCTCGCGGAATATTCTATACATGAAGATGGCCGAATAGACGGCGCAGAACACGACAACCGCCATCATAAAGAAGACGGCGAAGTTGGTGCCGGTGGCCTGCATGAGCCAGTGGTTTGCCAAGTACATGGGATAGAGGAGGGTGAGAAAAAGCGGATGGCGCGTCGTCTCGAAATGCACACGAAGGTTGGACAGCGTGATATACGACCAGCAGTCGTAGCCCGAAATGCGGAAGTTCTTGGAGAAAATCGTCCAGAAACCGAGGTTGCCGCCTTTGAGGAAAAGCGGTGAATACTTGTATATCACAAGTGCATTGAACGCTACGAACACTATCAGCGCAATGAGGACGATGAGTCTTTCTTCTTTCTTTATCTTGAACATTGTTTTTCCTTTTATTTTTATTCAAATATCCTTACTCCATTCTCTGGGGGACTAAGTCTTCCCCCCTTGGGGGGATTAGAGGGGGGCTACAACAGATATTCGGCCAGCAACACCACATTATATATATACATATAGAGCGTGAGTATCAGTATCAGACTCCTCATTCCCGTGTGTAGCCGGCCCGTGCAAGAGCGCAGGGCGTAGCCGATGGCTATGGCGATGGTGAACAGCCAGTGAGGACTCATGATGTAAATCTCGTTTATTCCGAAGCCGAGGCCCATGTGTATGACCATGTCGAAGGCGAAATAGGAGAGTGCTAACCACAGAAAGCGGTTGCGGCGGCCGAGCCATACGCCTGCTGCGAACAGGGCTACGATGATGAACTCAGCCAGATAGTTGAACCAACAGCCGTATTCCACTATCACGGGGCGGCTGCGCAGCACGTCTTCCAAAAGGTGGTCGCTGTGCAGGATGATTGATTCGCCGAAGAGGTTGTGTACTGCCGTCTCCGTGCGCGACGTCGTTATGTCGGTCCATTTCAGGAAACCGCCGCCCTCGATGGGCTTGCCCGTGTGCCGGTTGGCTGCCGAATGAGAGCGTTCCCGTTTCTTCTGCGCCTTCTTTTGGGCTATCAACGCCTGCGCTCCGGCCTTCTGCCGGGCTGTGTCGGCAATGGAGACGGTGTCGAGATACGTCTTTATTATCTTCGCCTCCTCCTTCTTTTCTATTCTCGCCTTCATGTCCTTGTTGGCCTTCCAGTCGGGATATACGAACGTGTTGTATTCCCATTGCAGGAACACCCATATCAAGAGCGATGGCAGGATGACGGCAAACAGCAGATAAAGCGGGCGGAAGAAGCGCCGGCCGTTGACGAAAAGGGCGGCGAGGAATATCTTTATGCCGTTGTTGAGGGATATGCCTGCCGTGAGCAGGAATATCCAGATGGTCTGCAACTTGCCTATCGGCCGGCCGCGTTTCATGCGCATTCCGCTCACGTAAATCATCATGATGAGCACCGACATGGACATGGCGAAATGGTCGGGGCATACGGATGCCACGATGACATAGGCGAAAGAGTAGTGCAGAGCGGTGAGAATGAGCGAGTCGGAATAGCCCATTTCGAGCACTTCACGGAAGATCCGGAAAAGGAAAACGAAGGAATAGACCGTGAAGAGCAGCAGGATGAGCGCCACGATGAACTGCACGCAGTTGATGCCCGTTAGATCCATGAGCCACTGATTGATGACGCTGGGCACGTACATGAAAGGTGCGAGCAGCGGATGGCGGAACACGTTGTAGCGCATCTCCCAGTCGGTTACGACGTTATATGTCAGCGGGTCGTAGCCCGAGATGTGGAAAGTCTTTACGAAAAGCCATTTGTAGCTGGAGCGAATCTCGCTGAGCTTGTCGTAATAAGAATAGATGACAAGAGCGTGGAGTGCTGCGGACAGAAGCAGAAACACCAGTGCGGGCACTCTCTCTTCGGCCCTTATCTTGAAAAGTCTGATAATACCTTTCATCTCTTTTTAAGGAAGTATCTTACTAATATGAAATTTATGGGAACGCAAATGCAGAACATCGGAATGAGCGCGAGGCGTTTTTCGAGTCCGAAATAAATGGCGACAGACAGTATGGCGGTCTGCAAAAGATAATTGATGATATGTGAAAACACAAAACCCGCACCACGTTTGGCGGTAGATTCCACACGAAACGTGAAGCGGGTGGAGGCTATATAGTTGAAGACGAAGCTCACTATATAGCCCGTTGTGTTGGCTATTGTATAATGAAAATATGAAACCAGCAGGCAGTAGACGCCTGCTTGTATGGCTGTGGCGGCCACTCCAACGATGCCGAAGCGTATGATTTCGCCTAATTTCTGGCGTTGGGCGTCGCTCAGATGTGCCGCGATGGCGTTGTCTTTATCGGCTGTATGGCCTTTGCGGAATGGCTTGTAGTGGCTCTCGTCGGCGTATTCGAACATCCGGCTGTCGCCTTTGCTGTCGCCGAAAGCGATGAGGTGGTAGGTCTTTCTGTAAGGGAAGGCTGTGCGGATGCGCTTCACCTTCTCTTCGCCGTAGCAGTTCTTTGTGAGGAATTTGCCGGTGACGAGTCCGTTGCGCACCTCGATGCGTGTGCAAGACACAATGATTCGGTCGGCAAATTCGGCGAAGAACGGTCGCACCCAGTTGTCTATGCTCGCGCTGACAATCATCACTTTGGAGTTTTCGGCGAGTGCCTTGCGAATTTCGTTGAGGCCGTCCGGGCGCATCAGGTGGGCTTTCTCGTGTGCGAACGAGGCACAAAGAGCGTTGAAATCGGCTTCGGCCATATTACGAAACAGAAAAGAAAAGACTTGCTGTTTGGCTTTCCAGTTGGGATAAAGGCGCAGCTTCATCAGCACAAGCAACGGCAGGAAGAGCAGCAGCGTGGTGTAGAGGCGCCGCTCTCCGCGTGCGAACTTAATAAATTCGAGCAGCGTGTCTTTGGTTGTCAGTGTGCCGTCGAAGTCGAAGGCATATACTTTCGTTTTCATCTTATAGCTCTTTTAGATGCTTTCTCAGCCGAGAATATTCCTTTTGTAGATAAGAAACATGAACGTGAGGCCCCACAGAAGTACGATTATTTGGGTGAATCTGTCGCGTATTATGACCTTTGTCGGGTCGCCGCTGTCGTTCTCCACCACGGTAATCTGTATGTATCTGAGTAGTCCGATGAGCACGAATATGCTTGTGAGATATAGGTTTTCCGTTCCGAATCCGGCCATCACATCGGGCGAAATAGTGTACATGATATAGCAGACGAACGTCATCGAAGCCGTTATGGTTATCGCCTGGTTGATGAAAGTGAGATTGTAGTGGATGGTGTTCTTGCGTGGAGCCTCGCCCGTCTCGTTCATGCGGAGCACGTCGTCGCGCCGTTTGGCGAACGAAAGGAAGAGTGTCAGCAGGAACGTCATGAGCACAATCCATTTACTGAGGGCTATGTTTGTGGCCAAACCGCCGGCAAGTATGCGGAGGATGAAGCCGAAAGCTATGATGCAGACGTCGATGATGGCGTATTGTTTCAGTTTGGTGCAGTAGCTGATGTTCAGCATCCAGTAGAGCGACAGAACGCAGGATACCTCCCAATAGTTGGCTATTGCGAAGTCTTGCAATGATGCAATGCCGAACGGGAAGCACAGGATGAGATTCGCGAGTATGGGAAGCAGGATGCAGATGACGTATGCCGTAGACTCCTTTATGACCCCGGAAGCCACCGGCCGCTTGCATTTCGCGGGATGACGGCGGTCGGCCTCCACGTCGATAACATCGTTGAAGCAGTATATCGACGATGCCACGAGGCTGAATGCGAGTGTCGTGATGAGCGCCGCTACGATGGAGCTGACGTTAAGTAACGCGCCGCCGAAGAACAAAGGCAGCAACACGAAGCCGTTTTTTATCCACTGATGCGGACGGATGAGTTTCAGAATATCTTTCATTTCAGTCGCTTTTCTATCGGATTGGTTATCTTTTTCATTATCTTGCCCAGTACCCATGCAATCGGGAAGGCTATCGCCACGCATATAATAAAGGTGGGCCAGTAGCCTAATTTCAGTTTCTCGATGTGGCAGAGTATGAAGTGTGCGTGTATCAGATATATCTCAAGACTGATTGTCCCGATGAAGGCAAGACCCTTGTTGAGCTTCTCCGGCAGTACGGCGAACAGGCGGCAGAAGAGCAATATGCCCGTTATCGTAAGCGGAATATAGACCATTCGTTCGATGAACAGTGGGAAACGGCCGTGCAAAACCTGCTCAAGGTAGACGCAGGTGGATAGCGACGCGATGAAGAAAAGGGCTATCAGCCATATTGACGAGCCTCGGAGTATGGTCTTGTTGCGCACGGCTTCGCCCATATTTATGCCTATCAGGTAAATCGGAATGCGGCTCCAGAAGATTTCAATGTGGCCTACTGCGCTGTGAATGGGTGCCACCCACTGCACCGCCACGCACCAGACCATCATCAATGTGGGCATCCAGCGGTAGACGGGATTGCGCCGTATGAGGGTCATATAGGCCGGAGTGAAGATGTAGAGCATCATCGTGGCCGGGATATACCAGAACGTTCCTTCATCGTGGAGCCAGAAATCCCAGTTGATTAGCACGTCGCCGAGCAGGTCCACAACGTCCTTGCTGTATCGTTGCGCCCCGAAGAAGTCGCAACCGTAGAACAGTCCGGCCACAACGAGCCACGTGGGATAAATCCGAAGGTATCTTCTTGTGAAGAAACGCTTTACCGACTGATTCTTAACCCACGAGAACCAAAGGCCCATTCCACTTAAAAACAGGAATATATCCACACCGATATTGCCCATGCGGCGCAGTCCGTAGAACATATCCGAGCGCGGCAGACTCACGTGGAAGAGTATGATTGCAATCATGGCAACGCCCATCAGTTCGCCACGATAGCGGCTGATGTCGGCCAGTTCTATGTCTTTTATCTTGTGAATCATATATATATTAGTAGTTGGAAGACAGGAGTTCGGGAGTTCTGGCAATACCCACAAAAGCATTTCTCTTACCTCTTATCTCTAACCCTTCATCCCTTTCCATCATTTTTGATTCTTTATTCTTTATTCATCATTCTTCATTTACCTATTGGTACGCGCTTCAACAGCTCGCGGAAGAGCCACGCCAGTGCGATGGAGGCGATGATATAGAGCAGCAATCCCGTGTAGATATCGCCGTGATGAGATACCGGGATGAATATCTTTCGGGTGATAGGATGGCACACGAACAGCGCAGCCGAGATGCTGCCCATCCATTCCAATAGCGAACAAGGAAGTGTCTTGATTAGTGATATGTTGAGCGTGATAATGAAAATAGGAACAAAATACCACGTCATATACGACTGGGAAAGAAGATAAACGAGTACCAACGACACCACGCCGACAAACAAATGAGCCGCCGGAGTGAGCTGTTTGCCGAATCGTGCATATAAAAGTCCGAGTCCGAACGGCAACATTCCGCCTATGCAACTATAACGGATATAGTTCAAGGTGTCGCCTTCGGGGGCGCAAAACACTTGCGCCAACCAACAAATGGCCATCAGCGTCACTACAACTCCCCAATGGCGGCGGTAGAAAAGAAGCCTGTAAACAATGTAGAGTTGCAGCATCAGACCGAAAAACCAGTATGGTCCGGGCCAAATCACCTTGTCGGGCGACGGCATGAAGTTGTTGACCATGAGTAGTTGGGTGATGATATGCGATGCGGCGTAGTGGTGGGAGCCGGGCGTAATGGCATCAATCATAGTGAAAGCAACGAAGCCCACAATCATCATCTTGAAGAGCTTGAGGAAGTGAACGCGTATAAACGACACGCATCCCGTGTCTGATTTATCGCCCGGGCGGCTCTCGTATTTGCAATAAAGGCCATAGGCACTGAGGAAAAGGAACACCGGCACCCCGTAATGGCCGAAGAACGAGAACAGATGCACGGGCAGAAGACTGTCTGCATGGGCAATGGCGCGGTTCAGTCCGTAGACGTTATTGGCGAAAAACTGATATTCGTTCTCGCGCACTATGCCCCCAAGCCAATGGCAATAGTTGTGCATGAAGATTCCAATTATGGCGAGTCCGCGCATTGCGTTGCACTCCGCACGGCTCAGCAACCCGCTTCCTTTCGTGTTATTTCCCATTCTCTGCCTCCATCAATTTGTCGTAATCAACCTTTCCCTTTATCACTCTCGGACGCATCTCGTCATACCGCGGCGACAGAATATTATACTCCTCGTGATAGTCTTTCGAGCTTATTCCGGCCAGATAAAGCAGCAGATGCGGCAGTGCGTCGGTCATCATGCGCCTGTCTTTAGCCCCAACCACCTCGCTGAATATGTCAGGATGCTTCACGGCATACTTGTGAGAGCACCATATCCACAGCGGCACATCGAACTCCTGGTGCGCCAACCGTGGTGTAATCTCCGCACTGTGATTGCGCCCATAGTGCTGAAAACCATCGTTGAAACACTCCTCTCCGTGGTCAGACAGATACACGACAATAGCTTCCTCATCCTCGAATTTATTCAAAATGCAGTCCACAATCGAGTCGTTATATATCGTCGCGTTGTCATAATGCGATAGGATGTCGCGGTTGCGTGCGGTCAGGTCGGGCCTGTCATAATCGTCTCCGTAATATTTTCTGTGCGTTTTGGGGTAGCGGGTGTTGTAACTCACGTGCTGCCCCATAAGATGAAAGATTGTCAGATTATGCTCTTTGTTGTATTTCTTCAGCTCGTCATAGTCCGTCAATACGCCGTCATCAAACTTATGCAGCGTGGTGTTGCGGGTGTCGAACTGCGCTTTGCTCAGGTCTTCGTTGTTCAAGAAGAAACCGCCACTGAAGTCATACACAGCTTCTTTGGCCTTCGGCAGGAACTGATTGGTGATGAACGTAACGTGATAGCCCGCCTTTCGGAATATCTCGGGGAATAGGGGATAGTCGCACCATTCGCCTTTCATGCCGCGGACGTATGTCGAAAACATATTCTTGAACACGAAACTGGTGAGGTTCCACGGTGCCACGACATCCGTATAAGGCACAAGCCGGCCGCGTTTGCTGCGCTTCACCTGCATCGGAGCAGTTGGTTTGTCGTATCCGTAGAGCTGCGAATGATATTTGTTGTAGCTTTCTCCAATTATCAATACAATGTGAGGGCTGCGGAACGAGCAACTGTCCACGCTCACGTTGTCCTTCGCCACGATGAGCTTGTTAATCTGTTGCGCTGCAAGAGAGTTTGAGAACAAACTGAAAGCCAATCTGTGCGTAGGCAGATAGAACTTCGCACAGTCCTTCTTCGTAAGTTCGTGTTCCACCTGTCCGACGTTCGCTTTCGAGAACATCTCGGCCATTGCGCGCCTGTTGTCCGCCGTAAAGTCGAGGCTGTACACCAAAAACCACACCACGAATGCCCCCGCCGCAGCCGTTACATAGCGGTGATAGCTTTTCCAGTAGCCCGCAATCTTAGTCATGGGAGCCGAGTTCAGCCGCAATTTTTCTTTCACCTTGTCAGTCTTTTCCCTCGGAATGCGTCTTGTCAGCGGCGGAATGACGGTGGCAAGGAAGTGTGCCAATATCAGCAGCAGCACCTGCCCGACGCTCGAAAACAGCACATCCGCACCGAGATACGACTTAAAGAACTCGCCTGCCTCGCGGCTGTTGGTTTCGCCCATCAGCAGAAGTATTGTCGGGTTGATGGTCGTTTGGAATTTAACGAAGCAGAAAACGTCGGTTATTGTTACGGCATACACCACCGCAGCGCATACGAACCTCACCCACTGCCGTATCTTATGCGGTATTACGGAGAGTAGGGCGCATACCAGATACAGCTCGATAAACAGTTCATAGTATGTGCTTTCGGGGAATTTGTCCTTGTTGTTTTCCGGCAGCACGGCCCAAGCGGCCACAATACCGAGTACATACATGAAGCAGAAGAACTTCGCATTCCTTCTTATCGGCAGGAACACTGCATTCAATATGTGTACTAAAATATTAACAAACTTCATTAAGTTGCGATTTTGTTGCAAAGGTAGTGCAAGAAGCGATAAGGACAAAATAAATTTGATTTAATTTTAATCGCAGGCTAAAGAAATGAGAGTTTTTTGGGGGGATTAGGCCGGTTAGTCTAATTAGATCAATTAGACCAATTAGGCTAATTAGGCTGTTCCCCCCTTGAAGGACTGTGGGGGACTTTCCGCTTCGCGTAATTCACGCACTCTTTCAGTATCTCTGCGCCCGCCCACCACATTATTATATAATATAAGGTGGCGGCAACGACAATCTTGACAGCTATGCTTACGATCATATTCTCAGCCAATTCTCCGGCCCAATATGCCACGCCCGCCGATAAAAGAGCAGCTAAGAGGAAGGGTAGCGTATCCTTCAGGAAATGCGAAAGGCGCAGTCCGATGATGCGGCGGTTGAGCTGTTGAAGCACTCCGAGCCACAGAATGTTCATCAGCGAGTAGACGGCAATCATGGTATTGAAACCATAACGCGCCAAAAGGAGAATCACTGCGACCTGTACGGCCACCAGTCCGATGTTGCTCCACATGAAGATGTCCGACCTTCCGCGGCTCACCATGAGATTTTGTAATGGCTGATAGAGTGGCAGGAACGCACCGCCCACGCACAGAATCTGCAATATCACGATGCTTTCGGCCCACTTGTCCGATATAAGCAGGATGATAAATTCGCGCGAGATAATAGCCAGTCCGAGCATTACGGGGAAAGAAAGGAACGCCGTGAAGCGTATCATCTTGCGCAACACAGCCAACTGACGTTCCCGTTCGTCGTTGACCGACGCGAGAACCGGCTGCGCCACCTGCGAGATAGTACCCGAAACGAGCGATGAAGCCATATTATTCCATTTGTAAGCCTGTGAGAAATTGCCCACGGCGTGCACCGGAAACAATCGTCCGAATATCATTGTCAGTATGTTGTTGCTCGTCTGGCTCACGATGTTCGTTATCATTATCTTGCTGCTGAAGCCGAACATCCGCCTCACCGGACCGAAATCAATCTTCAGCGACGGTCTCAACGGCATCAGGAAGTACTTGCCCACGCTGAGCGCGCCCACATAGACGAGCTGCTGAGCGGCTATACTCCAATAGGCCATACCGTTCATTGCCATCCCTATACCCGTTACTCCCGACACCACGAGTACCCCCGTGCGCAGTATCGTCGTCTCCTTTATAATAAGATTCTTGCTCAGATAAGCCGAAGGCACAATGCCGATGGCCGACAAAGGGATGCTGAGGAAGCATACACGCGACAAGCCTATGAGCCTCTCCTGATTGTAGAATCCGGCTATCAGTGGCGCGCACGCAAACAAAAGGGCATACAGCACCACGCCCATTATCATCGAGAACCAAAACACTGAGTTGTAGTCGTTGGCCTCCGCGTCCTTCTTATTGATGAGTGCCGATGTGAAACCGCTTTCCTGTATGGTTGTGGCAATGGCGCTGAATATCGCCAGCATACCCACCAAGCCATAGTCTTCCGGCAACAACAGCCGTGCCAGGAAAATGCCTATCAGTGCGTTCAGCAGTTGCATCATCCCGTTGTTCATGGCTGCCCAGAACAGTCCCGTCGCCGTTTTTTCCTTTAGTGAACTCATCCGTTGATAGCTTATTATACCAATCCGTTCTCCTTTAAGATTCCTAACAACTCATGTTCGGATATGTTTTCTTTTTCCGATTTGTCGTAAATGGTAAGAAGCATAAGCTCAGAGTTTACGTCTGCTACCAATAACGTATAGGTAATGACCCGTGCACCACCGCTTTTACCTTTTCCTTTAGCGGTGATTGCCATACGAACCTTACGGAGATTTCTTCCGAGGTCAGTACCCTGCAAAGGGTCGTTTTGAAGAGATTCTTGAAGTTGTATTAAGTCTTTCTTTATGGATTTGTAGCGTTTGCTTAAATGTTTTACTGCCCGTAGGAAGCTCTTTGAGGTTATAATCTTACAACTCATTAATCACTTCCTCCAATGTCTTTAGCTCTATTTTTCCTTCTTTGTATAGTTTCAGCTCTTTGCAAGCCTCGTCAAAGTTCTGTAATATCTCTGCTTTTGTCATGCAAGGTTCTTCTTCTTCCTTTGCTTTAGTCTTTTCCTGTCTTTTAGGAAGTATGCTTACGCCTTCCAATGCCCCCAGTACCTTTCGCAGTGATGGAAGAATAGAAGGATTCTCAACATTTATTATAAACTGTGCCATAATCTTTCTTCTTTATCAGTTCAGTGGCAAAGTTAAGTAAAAAACATCTATTCCGCAAGAAACAGATACCAAAAAGCATTGTAAAACATACACCATAGCTCTGGAATATGACCGAATAGCACGGCAAACGCCCGTAAAAGGCTTTGTAATAATTTAGATTTTTGGATACTTGCGCAAACGATAAGTTATTGGAAATCAATGTGATAAAATTATAATTCATTTAGATAATTGTGGGACGGAAATATCCTACGTGTCCTTTTAATATATCTTTGCAAATAGCTAACACGTATGGTGGCAACAATATATCTGTTGCATTTATTAAAGTTAATTATAAGCGAAAGCTGTTCCGTGAGGAGTGGCTTTCTTTTTTAAAAAGTAAGTCCCTAAAATTAATTTATAATCATAGAGAGTATCGTTTAATCTTGGAGACTAACTTATCAGCATTCCGTGACGTTCCGAAAACAGAAAACTCAAACTGAAATTCTGTCGGTTTAAGGGTGCGTTTTTATGTGATTTTAAGTAAAAATATATTACAATCGAAAATCGATTCTCTCGTGCTAACAGTTGTTAAATAATGGTCTCGTTACCCATTCTCGACCGTTTCCCGTCCTTAAAAATCCCAACTCAAAACTCAAAATTCGTAATTCAAAATTGCAAAACGGCCTCCGTTGGAAGCTGCAACTCCTATTTTTTATTGAATTTTGCCGTTCCCAAAAAGACAGGAAAAGCACCGTTTTCATCTGATTTAACGTTCGTTAGCTTTCAACGGAGCCACTTTTGCATTCCGTTTTAGGCCGTTTTAGACTGCAACGGGATAGGTTTTGGAGCCCAAAAGTGCCTCCGTTGCAGTGCAAAAGTGCCTCCGTTACAAAATAATGGGGTTAAAAACGCGCTCTAAAAGGGCACAAAATGCGTTAAAATGGCATAATGCTCTGATATTCAGTAAGTTATCTCAAAATTGCGGAAAATACCCTATTTTGCCGTTTTTTTGAGCCTGAAAGATTTCATTTGAAAAATCGCGAGTTTTGAAGGGCAAAACTATGATGATTCAATAAGAAAACTCACACTTCCGAACAGTGAAGAATTGGGATGGGGAAGAGTGCATGATTGAGTGCTAAAAATCTATATGTTCAAAGTTACTAAAAATCAACGAATTATGCAAATTTTCAAAGAACTATTTCGCTACTTAAAACGTTAAATATCAGAGCGTTATATTAATAACTTATCGGGTGGTTTCAGCATTTGTTTTTCGGAACATATAACTGGACACCCTACCAATTATATATATGTATTGGAATTGAAACTAAGCAACAATGGTGGTATTGATGCAGCAACCGAACAAATAAGAGCCAAGCAATATGCCGGGCCGTTCAAAGCTGACAAACGAAAAGTTGTTGCTCTTGCCATAGAACTGGACAACTTAGGCAAAGGATTGACAAATTGGAAGGAAGTATAGTAACAATATGAGGTCGGACGATTGCAGCCCGACCTCATGTCTGTGTAAGGAAAACTATATCTGATAACAAGTAAAATCATCATGACATTGATTATTCACACAACATCATGCGTGATTTCTCCTTGGCAAAAGCTTGCATGTCGACAGCCACATCGTCTTCGTCTACGATTTCCACACCAGTCATGGTTTCTATAACATCTTCCATGGAGACAACTCCACGAAGACAACCGTATTCATCTAAAATGATGGAAATATGCTCACGCTTTTCCAACATCTTTTCCCATATCTGATATACAGAATCGTCCTCGTTGAAGGAAAGAATAGGACGCATAAGGTCGGACAATTTGGTTTGAAACTTGTCATCAGACAATGATTTGAGTATCATGTCCTTCAATACATAACCCTTGATGTATTCCTTGCTTTTGTCGTAAACCGGAATGCGAGAGAAATTCCATACCTGCTGTTCGTAAAACTCTTTTATGGTGAGGTTAACGCTAGCAGACTCCACCACGATAGAGGGAGTCATTACATCTCTTGCTTTCACTCCCGACAAATGTATGCAACTCTTTATTAGGCTCAGTAGCAAAAAGGTGTGGGTATAAATAAAAAATGTTATCTTTGCAGTCAT
>URER01000048.1 GCA_900547005.1 uncultured Prevotella sp. | reverse complement strand
CAAAGCACTAAAAAAGAGGCTGCGCCGTAAAAACTTAATTACGACACAGCACCTTCGTTGCTTTTTTATTTCGTTTTTATTCCGTCATATTGCCTTCGATGTAAAGGCGGGTCAGTTCCACTTTGCCGTTAGTGCGCACTGTTATGCTCTTCTTGAAGTGTCCGGGGAACTTGCCTTTGCCGTTATATGTTACTTCTACCGTACCTTTTTGTCCCGGCGCAATCGGCTTTTTATCGTATTTGGGAGCTGTGCATCCGCAAGAAGCGATGATTTGGTTTATCACTAATGGGCTTTTCCCGATATTTGTAAACGTGAATACAGCTTTCTGAATAGGATTGCTTTCAGAGAATTCGCCCATGTTTATAGTCTGCTTGTCGAATTTTATCTCAGCTTCAGCCTGTGCAGAAGCATTTATGAATGTGCCAATCAGCATGATGGCGATAAACAAAATTTTCTTCATAATTTTTTATATGTTATTGTTTAACCGTTGCAAATGTAGTAAAAAGATTGCATTTACATCTGTTAAAGTAAGTTTTTTTGCTGTATTTAGCACGACTTAACAACTCGTTATTCCATAAATTTATATAATTTTGCATCTAAATTGAAAATAATATAATAATATGTATAGAACGAACACTTGTGGTGAATTGCGCCTTACGGATGCCGGTAAGCAAGTAACGCTTGCGGGATGGGTGCAGCGTTCACGTAAGATGGGAGGCATGACGTTTGCAGATTTGCGCGACCGTTATGGCATTACCCAGTTGGTTTTCAACGAGGCTGAAAATGCAGAATTGTGTGAACGTGCAAATAAACTCGGCCGTGAGTACTGTATTCAGGTTAGCGGAACGGTGATGGAACGCCAAAGCAAAAACCCGAATATGCCTACTGGAGATATAGAGATAATTGTGAATGAGCTTAATGTGCTTAGCACCAGTCTTACTCCGCCGTTTAAGATAGAAGACGATACTGATGGAGGTGATGACCTCAGAATGAAGTATCGCTATCTTGATTTGCGTCGCCCGGCTGTTCGCAAGAATCTTGAACTGCGTCATCGCATGACAATTCTTATACGCAACTTCCTCGATTCACAGGATTTTATAGAGGTTGAGACTCCTATCCTGATAGGCAGTACTCCCGAGGGCGCGCGTGATTTCGTAGTCCCTTCCCGTATGAATCCAGGGCAGTTCTATGCTTTGCCGCAGAGTCCGCAGACGTTGAAGCAGTTGCTTATGGTCAGCGGTTTCGACCGTTATTTCCAAATTGCCAAATGTTTCCGCGATGAAGACCTGCGTGCAGACCGTCAGCCGGAGTTCACACAGATAGACTGCGAGATGTCTTTCGTAGATCAGGACGATGTGATAAACCTCTTTGAAGAACTTGCCCGCCATTTGTTTAAGGAAGTACGTGGCGTGGAACTGCCGGTCAAGTTACAGCAGATGACATGGCATGAGGCAATGAGACGTTTTGGCAGCGACAAGCCAGACTTGCGTTTCGGAATGGAATTTGTGGAACTTATGGACGTTCTGAAAGGTACCGGAACTTTCTCTGTATTCGATAGTGCCGAATATATAGGTGGAATATGTGTACCCGGATGCGCAAACTATACCCGCAAGCAACTCGACCAACTCACAGATTTCGTGAAACGCCCGCAGATTGGTGCCAAAGGATTGGTTTATGTTAAATATAATGAAGACGGAACTGTGAAATCGAGTGTAGATAAATTCTATACTCCGGAGGTTCTTGCGGCGTTGAAGGAGAAGATGGGAGCGAAAGACGGAGATCTCGTATTGATTCTTAGTGGTGATAAGGCAAACAAGACTCGCACCCAACTTTGCACCTTACGTTTGGAGATGGGCGACCGCTTGGGCTTGAGAGACAAAAATAAGTTTGAGTGCTTGTGGATTATCGACTTTCCGCTTTTTGAATGGAGCGACGAGGAACAGCGCCTCATGTCCACACACCATCCGTTCACGATGCCTAATCCTGATGATATTCCACTACTCGAAGAGCATCCGGAGCGTGTGCGTGCCAAGGCATACGACTTTGTTTGCAACGGTATAGAGGTCGGCGGAGGTAGTCTTCGTATTCACGATGGAAAGCTGCAAGAGAAAATGTTCCGCATTCTTGGCTTTACCGAAGAAAGCGCAATGGCTCAGTTTGGTTTCCTGATAAACGCTTTCAAGTATGGTGCGCCTCCTCATGCAGGACTTGCTTTCGGTCTTGACCGTTTTGTCAGTATCATGGCAGGGTTGGACTCTATACGCGATTGTATAGCGTTCCCGAAGAACAATAGCGGCCGCGATGTAATGCTTGATGCTCCTTCATGCCTTGATGTCAGGCAGTTAGACGAATTACAGATAAAAGTTGATTTACGTCAAGAAAAAAGTGGTGGTTGCTAAAAAATAACCGTTTTTTTGTCATTTTTTTGTAAAAGAAGCATATCATATTAAATTAATGTGTTACATTTGCAAAGTGTTTTATAACAGAGAGTTATTCGATATGGTTCGAATAAACTAAATTTTACTAAATTATGGCAGAAAAGAAAGCAACAAAGGCAGCTACGACAAAGGCTACGGCTGCAAAGAAAGAAACCACTAAGAAAGCCGCTACACCTCGTAAGTGTGCAACAAAGAAAGTCGAGGTAGCGTTGACAGCAGAGAATGTAGGTTTCAAAGCTGGTGATGTTTATGAGGCTCTTGCAGCAGCAGGTAAGGCACTTTCTGTAGCAGAAGTAGCAAAAGCTGCAAAAATCAGCACAGAAGAAGTTTATCTCGGTATTGGTTGGCTTCTTAAAGAGGGTAAGGTTAAGGAAGAGAATAACAACGTTACATTGGCTTAATCATTTACTAAATAAGAAAAGAAAGGAGTCCGTATCTAATATACAGGCTCCTTTTTTGCTTTTGGAAAACACTTTTAGCATAAAACTACTGCGTGTGGATTACGATAAGGAAATATTACGTGTACTCACTGAGGCTGGCGAGAAAGGGCTTTCTGTATCCAAAATTTCTCGCCATGTTTATAATTCATACAATTCTTTCTTCACCGTTGTTACTTATGACGATGTGCATCGCTATGTTTCCCAATACTTATTGCGCAATAGCAAGAACCCCGAATCAATAATAGAAAAGAGCGAACGCGGCATTTATCATTTGAATTTCAAGTCGCAAGTAACCCTTCAATTAATGTTGCAGTTTACGGACAACGTTATAGAATCGGAACAAGAAAGTAAGAATGAAGATTGTTCTTTGAGTCTTTTCTGATATCCGGCACCATAATAAATTTTATCTTAGAGATTACTCTAAAATATATTTGTAGTATTATACCAAAACTGATAAACGATTATGACAGAGCAGGCAATATTGGATTTGATGGAAAGGCATGGCGTTAAGCCGACTGCCAACCGTATAATAATTGTGAGAACTCTGTCAGAATCGAACGGTCCGATGTCGTTGACAGAGTTGGAATACAAGATTTTGACGATAGACAAATCGAGTATCTCGCGTGCGTTGGCGTTGTTCCGGAAGCAACATCTTGTGCATACGATAGAGAGTGGAGAGTCTGTTCGTTATGAGTTGTGCTTGTCGCATAGTTGTGATAAGGATGATGACAGGCACGTACATTTCTATTGTGAGCGTTGCCATCGTACGACTTGCCTCGATGCTTGCCCAGTTCCTGAGGTGGAATTGCCGGCCGGCTACGTGCAAATCTTTGCCGAACACATAGTGCGTGGTATCTGTCCGGATTGTAGTCGAAGGTAGTATGGAAGTCGTTTTCGCGTTAATCCTCTTTCTTATCATATAGTTTTGATTTGTTGAACACAAATTATTATAATGTTCTAAATATCTCTTTTATTAAGAACAATTTTTACCTTAAAGTATAAAATAGTCTTAATCTTTTAAGGGGAAATCTGTTGTCATACGTAATTATATTATATAAAAGCCATAAAAGGCTGATATATAATGTTGAAAACTTTTGAATAACAAACTAATGGCAAGGAGATATCTATTAGGATTTGACGTTGGCAGCTCTTCTGTAAAGGCTTCACTCGTAGACGCTGATACAGGTATGTGTGCTGCTGATGCCTTTTTCCCCGAGCGCGAGGCACCGATAACAGCAGTAAAGGCTGGTTGGGCAGAACAAGACCCACGGATGTGGTGGGATAATGCCAAGCTCGCATTGAGGAAAGTAATGCACGTTGCAAATGTGAAAGGTGAGGAAATAAAGGCTGTCGGAATTTCCTATCAAATGCACGGGCTTGTTTGTGTGGACAAGAATCAGCAAGTGTTGCGTCCGTCTATAATATGGTGCGATTCTCGTGCAGTGCCTTATGGCGAGCGTGCTTTCAAGGATTTGGGCAAAGAAATGTGTCTCGGACATCTGTTAAACTCGCCCGGTAACTTTACGGCTGCTAAATTGGCGTGGGTAAAGGAGAACGAACCGGAACTGTTTGACCGTATATATAAGGTGATGCTTCCCGGTGACTATATCGCTATGAGGCTGTCCGGACAAATCAATACGACCATTAGCGGACTTTCGGAAGGAATGTTTTGGGATTTCAAAGAGAAGCGTCCCGCAAAGTTCCTTTTGGATTATTTCGGCTTCTCAGAATCACATATAGCTGACATCGTGCCTACGTTCAGCGTACAGAGTGAGGTGTCTGCGGAAGCGGCTGGCGAGCTTGGATTGAAAGAAGGTACGCCGATTTCATATCGTGCCGGCGACCAGCCTAACAATGCGCTGTCTCTCAACGTGTTCAATCCGGGTGAAATAGCTTCTACTGCAGGAACATCGGGAGTTGTTTATGGTGTGCTCGGTGATGTGAACTATGACCAAAAATCGCGCGTAAATACTTTCGCGCACGTCAATTATACCAAAGAACTCGACCGTCTCGGAGTGTTGTTGTGTATCAACGGTACGGGTATTCTCAATGCTTGGATACATCGCAATATCATTCCGAACATTTCTTATGCAGATATGAACTACCTTGCGGCGACTGTTCCGATTGGTTCTGATGGTGTAACAGTCATCCCGTTTGGCAATGGTGCAGAGCGCGTTCTCGAAAATCAGGAAGTAGGTTGCTCTATAAATGGCTTGAGTTTCAATAAGCATGATAATGCTCATGTCGTTCGTGCTGCGCAGGAAGGAATTGTATTCAGTTTCTGTTACGGCATGGAAATCATGGAACAGATGGGGATGGATATATGCAAGATTCATGCTGGAAAGGCAAATATGTTCTTGAGTCCGCTTTTCCGCGACACCCTTGCCGGAGTGAGTGGCGCGACGATAGAGCTTTATGACACTGATGGTGCAGCCGGAGCTGCTAAGGGAGCGGGTATCGGTTGTGGAATCTATAAGAATCATGACGAGGCTTTCGCTTCTCTGAAGAAACTTGCGGTGATAGAGCCGGACGAGCTGCATCGCACAGAGTACTTGCACGCTTATGCAAAATGGAAAGAACAATTAAGTCAACTTAAAAAATAATCTAATTATGGCAAAAGAGTATTTTCCGCAAATCGGAAAGATTCCTTTCGAAGGAACAGAGAGTAAGAATGTAATGGCTTTCCACTATTATGACCCGGAAAGGGTTGTTATGGGAAAGAAAATGAAAGATTGGTTGCGCTTCTCAATGGCTTGGTGGCACACTTTGTGTGGAGCGTCAGGCGACCAGTTCGGAGGCCAAACCCGTAGCTATGAGTGGGATAAGGCTGATGATGCTGTGCAGCGTGCTAAAGATAAGATGGATGCAGGCTTTGAAATCATGCAGAAACTTGGTATCGAGTATTTCTGCTTCCACGATGTAGACCTCGTAGAAGAGGGCGCAACTATCGCAGAATACGAGGCTCGCATGAAGGCAATCACAGATTATGCACAGGAGAAGATGGCCGCAACCGGTATCAAGCTTCTTTGGGGAACAGCAAACGTATTCGGCAACAAGCGTTATATGAATGGCGCTGCTACAAACCCGGATTTTGATGTTGTGGCTCGTGCCGGTGTGCAGATAAAAAATGCTATTGATGCAACTATCAAACTCGGTGGTCAGAACTACGTGTTCTGGGGTGGTCGTGAAGGTTATATGAGCCTACTTAACACACAGATGCAACGCGAGAAGAATCATCTTGCAAAGATGCTGACCGCAGCCCGCGACTATGCCCGTTCAAAAGGTTTCACAGGAACATTCCTTATCGAGCCGAAACCAATGGAGCCAACAAAGCACCAGTACGACGTTGATACCGAAACAGTTATCGGCTTCTTGCGTGCAAACGGTCTTGAAAAAGACTTTAAGGTGAACATCGAGGTTAACCATGCTACTCTCGCTGGTCATACTTTCGAGCATGAGTTGGCAGTGGCTGTGGATAACGGAATGCTCGGTTCTATCGACGCAAACCGTGGTGATGCTCAGAACGGATGGGATACAGACCAGTTCCCAATCGACAATTATGAGTTGACACAGGCTATGATGCAGGTTATCCGTAATGGAGGATTGGGTAGAGGCGGTTCTAACTTCGATGCTAAACTTCGTCGTAATTCTACCGATCCTGAGGACATCTTCATCGCCCATATCAGTGGTATGGATGCAATGGCTCGCGCGCTTCTCAATGCTGCTGCTATTCTTGAGGAAAGCGAACTGCCGCAGATGCTGAAAGACCGCTATGCAAGTTTCGACAGCGGCATTGGCAAGGACTTTGAAGACGGCAAGCTGAGTCTTGAACAGATATATGAGTATGGTAAGAAAGTAGAAGAGCCGAAGGCGACAAGTGGAAAGCAGGAGAAATACGAGACTATCGTAGCTCTCTATGCAAAATAATGCCGGATAATTTATTCTACTTTTATTATACATAAAAAGTAATCGCAGTCAGGGTGGCAATATCGCCATCCTGACTTTTTTTTGATATTCTTTCGCGTGACAGCGCAGTTGGCCTTGTCGCATTCTGATTGCATCCGTTTCGTGTTGCGTTCTCTATGTAATTGAAATCCGGTTTCATTATGACATCGTGATAATTGTTTTTTGATTGTTAAATACTTGTAATTGCGAAAAATGTATTACCTTTGCACAAGATGGGCTAAACTCGGCAAATTGAGAATAAAATCTCTTTATGTTTGTTGGCACTATCTTTGCAAAATATTTTCAGATGATTTTCTCATGTAAAGGATAAAATAAAGACAGCAAATTATGGCATATTCAAACAATCATTTAGTCATTATGGCAGGCGGTGTAGGAAGCCGTTTCTGGCCGATGAGTACAGAGGATAAACCAAAGCAATTCATTGATGTTCTTGGAG
This sequence comes from uncultured Prevotella sp., assembly GCA_900547005.1. Classification (GTDB taxonomy): domain Bacteria; phylum Bacteroidota; class Bacteroidia; order Bacteroidales; family Bacteroidaceae; genus Prevotella. Next base: position 11,361 of record URER01000048.1, on the reverse strand, counting down.
TTGGTCGCTCGTTATTACAACTCACGTTCGACCGTTTTAAGGGAATATGTCCTCCAGAGAATGTTTGGGTGCTTACCAATCATAAATATGCCGACCTTGTACATGAGCAGTTGCCGGAAGTTCCTGTCGGCAATATCTTGCGCGAGCCTTGTCGCCGGAATACTGCGCCTTGTATAGCATACGTCAGTTGGCGTATAAAGAATGCTGATGTAAATGCCAATATTGTCGTTACGCCAAGCGATCATATTGTTACAGACACGGAAGAGTTCCGCCGTGTCATTATGCAAGGCCTGAATTTCACCGCAGAAACTGACGCTATCGTAACACTCGGAATGCGTCCTAACCGTCCGGAAACTGGCTATGGATATATTCAGGCGGATTTGCGTTCGCCAAGTGCAAGAAATAAAGAGATCTTCAGAGTGGATCAGTTCCGCGAGAAACCAGATTTGGCTACGGCACAGAAGTATATTCAGCAGAGTAATTTCTATTGGAATGCTGGTATTTTCATCTGGAGTGCTACAACGATTATCAATGCTTTCCGCATTTACGAGCCTTCTTTGGCAAAGATATTCGACGGCATAAGGTCGAAACTCGGAACTGCGGAAGAGCAGTCGGTCATTGATACGCGTTATCCGGAATGTGAGTCTATTTCTGTGGACTATGCCATTATGGAGAAGGCTGAGGAGATTTTTGTGTTCCCTTCTGATTTCGGATGGAGCGACTTAGGTACTTGGGGTTCTCTGCTCATGCAGAGCCATCGAGATATTTATGGCAATGCTGTTATCGGCGAAAATATCTCTCTGTATGACTCAAAGAACTGCATTGTTCATACAACAGATAATAAGAAGACAGTTGTCCAGGGATTGGACGGATATATTGTAGCTGAGAAAGACGGAAAACTTCTTATCTGCAAGCTGTCGGAAGAGCAGCGCATAAAGCAGTTTTCGGGAGAAGCATAATAAAAAAATAACGAAATAAAATAAGATAAATGGAAAGAAAAGTTGCATTGATTACCGGTGTTACCGGACAGGACGGAAGTTATCTCTCTGAGTTTTTGCTTGAGAAAGGTTATGAGGTTCACGGAATTATCCGTCGTTCTTCTGTTGACTATCGTGAGAGAATAGCTCATCTTGAGGGAAAGCCAAACTTCCATTTGCATTATGGTGATATGGGCGATTCAATGTCGATATTGCAGATTGTGTCGTTGGTGAAGCCGACGGAGATATACAATCTTGCGGCTCAGAGCCACGTTCAGGTAAGTTTCGATGCACCGGAATTTACGGCCGATGTGGATGCTGTTGGCGTTCTGAGAATACTTGAGGCTGTGAGAATGTGCGGACTTACAGAGACTTGCCGCATATATCAGGCATCGACATCAGAGCTTTACGGGAAAGTGGAGGAAGTGCCACAAAACGAGAACACTCCGTTCCATCCCTATTCTCCATACGCAGTGGCAAAGCTCTATGGCTTTTGGATTGTGAAAGAATACCGTGAGGCTTATAATATGTTCTGCTGTTCGGGCATCCTTTTCAATCATGAGAGTGAGCGCCGTGGCGAGACGTTCGTTACAAGGAAGATTACATTGGCTGCTGCCCGCATAGCACAGGGAAAGCAGGAGAAACTTTATTTGGGCAACCTTTCTTCGTTGCGCGACTGGGGATATGCTAAGGATTACGTAGAGTGTATGTGGCTTATCTTGCAGAACGACAAACCGGAGGATTTCGTTATCGCTACCGGCGTGCAGCATTCTGTGCGTGAATTCTGCTATCTCGCTTTCAAAGAGGCTGGTATAGAACTTGAATTCCAGGGCGAAGGTGAGAACGAGAAGGGTATAGACAAAAAGACCGGTAAGGTATTGGTTGAGGTTTCAAAAGATTTCTATCGTCCAACAGACGTTGTAAATCTTTGGGGCGACCCGACAAAGGCACGTAAGGAATTGAATTGGAATCCGCAGACTACAACTTTCGAGGAGCTTGTCAAGATAATGGTTCAGCACGATATGAAGAAAGTGGAAGTGGAAGGCGCAGCAGAGTTTATCCGTAAAGCAAATCTTGCGGAATATTTGGAAAAAGGTATAGTGAAATAATATACTTGATCTTCTTAATTCGAGACATTCCTTTATTATAAGGTTTGTCTCGTTTGACTATTATAAATACTATAGTTTGTTATGGATAAAAACAGTAAAATATATGTAGCCGGACACCGCGGACTTGTAGGTTCGGCTATTTGGAATAACTTGAAGTCGCGTGGCTATAATAATCTTGTAGGCAGAACACATTCGGAACTTGATCTTACCGACCAGATCGCAGTTAAGAAGTTCTTTGATGATGAGCGTCCTGATGCTGTTGTTCTTGCAGCCGCTTTTGTGGGAGGAATTATGGCAAACTCGCTCTATCGTGCGGACTTTATAATGCAGAACATGAAGATGCAGTGCAATGTCATTTCTGAGGCATATGCTCATGGCGTGGAGAAATTGCTGTTCCTCGGTTCTACTTGCATCTATCCGAAGAATGCACCACAGCCAATGAAGGAGAATGTGCTTCTGACTTCGCCTTTGGAATACACGAATGAGGAATATGCCATTGCAAAGATTGCCGGCCTTAAGATGTGTGAGAGCTATAATCTGCAATATGGTACGAATTATATTGCTGTGATGCCGACGAACCTTTACGGTCCGAATGACAACTTCCATCTCGAAAACAGTCATGTGATGCCGGCTATGATGCGTAAGATTTATCTTGCCAAGCTTATTAATGAGGGCAACTGGGATGCTATCCGCACGGATATGAACAAACGCCCTGTTACTATGAAAAAGGCTGATGCCGATGGTAAATCGCAGGTCGTGAAAGTTACTGGAGCTAACAGCGAGGAAGAAATCCTTGAGGTTCTTGCGTATTATGGCATTTATGACAATAAGGTTGTGCTTTGGGGAACCGGTACCCCATTGCGTGAGTTCCTTTGGAGTGAGGATATGGCGGATGCGAGTGTTCACGTTCTGTTGAATGTTAACTTCAGTGATATTATCGGTATTGAGAAATATTCAAGTGTATTTTTCGGTTCTACAACAGATGGTTCTGTTGATAGAAATAGCAGTGAGGGCCGTGGTGGTGCAATACCTTCACTTGGCGAGATACGTAACTGCCACATAAATGTTGGAACAGGAAAGGAGCTTACAATCCGTGAACTATCAGAGCTTATTGTCAAGACCGTAGGCTTTACCGGCACTGTAGAGTTTGATGCAAGTAAACCGGATGGTACTATGCGTAAGCTTATAGATGTAAGCAAGTTACATTCTCTTGGCTGGACTCATAAAGTAGAGATTGAAGACGGTGTGCGGAAGTTATTCGATTGGTATCGTATGAGTTTGAAATAAAGGATTCTTTAACGTTTATCCGCTTATCAAAGATGGTGGGATAGAGCTTGATCCTATTTATATAAACAAGAAACCGTATCAATATCCCAATCGGGTTTGATACGGTTTCTTATTTCCCTTGAAGTATTATATATATGTATGTATATAGCGCGGAAGGCATATTGTAGCTTATGCCTTATTGCGTTTATTCAAAATCATTCTGATTACAATATATGCCACAGCAATGAATAATGCAGAGAGAATAACGATTTTTATGTAAGTGGAGTATTCATCGATTTTGTCGGCCAACTGGTCTTTGGGTACAAATGAATGCAGATACCAGCCCAATATAGCAAGGATTGAGTTCCATATGCCGGCACCAATTGTGGTGTAAAGGATAAATTTATAGAAATTCATCTTAGCGAGTCCGGCCGGTATTGATATGAGTTGTCTTATTCCCGGTATCACACGGCCTACGAGGGTAGCTGTTATGCCGTGGTCATAGAAGAACTTTTCGCTTCTCTCAACTTTTTGTTGGTCTAACAGGCATAAGTGGCCCCATCGGCTGTTGGCGAATTTGTATATAAAAGGACGCCCGAGATAATATGCTAACAGATAATTTACCGATGCTCCGAGGTCTGCTCCGATTGTGGCAAATAGTACAACAAGGAATATGTTCAGTTCTCCGGCTGCGGCGTTGTATGCGGCTGGTGGAACAACAACTTCAGAAGGGAACGGGATAAAAGTACTTTCAATGAACATCAAGAACATTACTGTTAGGTAATTGAGCTGTTCGAGTAGGGGAGTGATGAAATCCATTTTGTCTTATATTTTTTTCTTGTTTATATTATATTTTGTTGAATGTCAATGCAAAAGTCTTTGTTATCTGACCGATACGGAGTGTTTCAACGATTTCTTATTCTATGTTTTCTTTTTCTCGCATGAACGGTTTCACCGGTTTCGTGAAAGGATATTTCTCAGGTGGCGTATCTTCCGGATATATATCAGCCAAGACTTCGTATGCTTCGGAAGGATTAACTTTTGAGGCAATTAATACAGCACGGTTAAACTCGTCTTCCTTTCCTAAGATAAAGCAACAGCTTGCCAGATATGCAAAGCCGTCGGTCCAATCTAAATCTGCGTTATTGAGTAGATAATGCAGTATGTTATATGCTGTTGATATGTATCCGTAGTCGTATAATGAAGTCGCGACCAGTAAGACGGTTCTTGGGAAATCATCTGTTTTGCGGAGGGCGGTTACAAAGTATTCCTGTGCTTTATTTCTTTCCGCGCCCGCCAACATGATACGTCCTCTTATTAGATTGGCTTCTACCGAGTCATTTCCTACGGCTTCCAGCTTGTCTACATAATTGAGAGCTTCCTGATATTTATGCATATTGTGGTATGCCGCGATAATCTCTTTGTAAATTTTTGCTAAGTTCCTTCTGATTTCAGGGTCGCCGGATTCTGGGACTTCAATACGGCCGTTAGAGTCGTAGAAGTTTTGCATGGCGATATCAAGTGCTTTATTCAGGTGTGTTATGGCTTCCTCATAGCGGTCTTCTGATGCCAGAGTTATGCCCTGGAGCATCTCGCCAAGTTCGTTTAACGGAGTCATAATAGTGTATTGCTTATAGTATTTCAAGGCTTCGTCATAGTTGCCTAACGCATATAAACTATTAGCTTTGTTTGCTATAGCCTCTTCGTCGTTGGGGTTGATAGCTATGGCATACTCGCTTGATGTTATCGACTCGTTAATCCTGTTGCGTATGAATTGTATCGAGGCTAATAAATTCCAATATTCATAATTGTATGGATAATTGTCTACGAGTTCCTGAAAATACTTCTCGCTATCTTCATATTCACCTCTGCCATTACATAATTTACCATATAGTTCCAAGTAAGTTTCTGAGTCTGTCAGCGTGCTTTTCTTTAACCATTTCTCGCAAATGTCATATTGATTATAGTCTATGAAAATGCAGGCTACGTCAAGGATAAAGTCTTGCACGTTGTCGCTTTCTATATCGTAGTGCATATATTCCATATACTCGCATAGATATTTGTCTGCATTTTCTGCTTGGTTGTCGGCAACCATAATCTCTGCTTTTGTGTATATGTATTCTATGTCGTGCTTGTCTAATATCTGATTTGCGAAGGCCTCGGCTTTTTCCCGGTTTCTTTCTACTAATATCGCGTATCTGGCGAGGAAAGAAAGAGGTGCAGTAGAATAGGGATAAATCTCAAAGGCAAGGTTAGCAGCGTTGAGAGCTTCATCTTGAAGTCCCAAATTATAATAATATTCTGCTATGTCTATAAGTTCTTCAGAGTCAAGATGGCAACCGGTGTTACCATCTTTCATGTTTTCATAAGTTCGTCGAATATTCTGAAAGCGTTCCGACTCGTAGTATTTGTCTATCATAAATATATGATTACCGTACACTTATCTGCCCGTCCGTAAAAATTAGGGCCGATAAGTGTACGGGTTAAATTATTTAGTCTTTTGCTTAGCCCATGTATCCTTTAGTCCGACAGTCTTGTTAAATACAAGATGTTCCGGTGTGGAATCCGGGTCAAGAACGAAGTAGCCGATACGTTGGAACTGCAAATACTCACCAGGTTTCTTTTCGGTGAGGTAGTTTTCTACGTAGCAGTTGTCTATTACTTTCAAGCTGTCCTGATTTAGTAGCTCATGGAAATCACGTTCGTCGGCAGATGGATTCTCAACATTGAACAAGCGGTCGTATATGCGGACCTCCGCTTTTTGGCAATGGTCTGAGCTTACCCAGTGCAATGTTCCTTTAACCTTGCGGTTTGCTCCTTCGAGTCCGCTCTTGCTCAATGGGTCGTATTCAGCCTGTATCTCAATAACATTTCCGTTATCATCCTTTGTGCATCCGGTACATTTTATGATGTACGCGTTTTTCAGACGGACTTCTTTGCCTATTGTAAGGCGGAAGAATTTCTTCGGAGCTTCCTCCATGAAGTCTTCACGCTCTATCCACAAGTTGCGTGAGAAGGTTATGTGGTGTATTCCATCCGCCTCATTCTCAGGATTGTTTATAGCCTCCAGTTCTTCTGTTTGTCCTTTCGGATAATTTGTAATGACCAGCTTCACCGGGTCTACAACGGCACTTACGCGTGTGGCACGCTTGTTTAGGTCGTCGCGTACTGCCGCTTCGAGCAGAGCCATATCATTAAGAGCATCGAATTTTGTATATCCGATAGAATCGATGAATTTACGGATACTTTCCGGGGAATATCCGCGTCGGCGCATTCCGCTGATTGTAGGCATTCGCGGGTCGTCCCAACCGTTCACTTTCTTTTCTTCTACGAGTGCAAGGAGTTTTCGCTTGCTCATCATAGTATAGGTGAGGTTCAGACGGTTAAACTCGATCTGTCGTGGACGATAGTCGTTTTTGCCGTCTTTCTCCAACAGAAAGTCTATGAAAAGGTCATAGAGAGGGCGGTGTGGCACAAACTCAAGTGTACAGATAGAGTGTGTGACGCCTTCGAAATAGTCGCTCTGTCCGTGGGCAAAGTCATACATTGGGTACGCGTTCCATTTCGTTCCTGTGCGATGATGTGGTGTATGTATGATGCGATATATTATTGGGTCGCGGAAGTGCATATTCGGATTTGCCATATCGAGCTTTGCACGAAGTACCATCGAACCCTCCACAGCCTCGGGAGTATTCATCTGTTCAAACAGACGGAGGTTTTCCTCTATCGGACGGTCACGATATGGAGAGGGAGAACCCGGTTCTGTCGGCGTACCTTTTTGTTGGGCAATCTGTTCGCTTGTCTGCTCGTCAATATACGCCTTGCCTTTATTTATCATCCATATTGCGAAGTCCCACAACTGCTGGAAGTAGTCTGAGGCATAGTATATATTCCCCCATTTGAAGCCGAGCCAACTTATGTCGTTAAGGATATTCTCTACATATTCGTTGTTTTCCTTTGTAGGGTTGGTGTCGTCAAAGCGCAGATTGCACACTCCGTTATATTTCTCTGCAATGCCGAAATCCATGCAGATAGCCTTAGCGTGTCCAATGTGTAGGTAGCCGTTTGGCTCTGGTGGGAAACGTGTCTGAATTCTTCCGCCGTTCTTTCCTGCGGCAAGGTCTTCTTCTACGAGCTGCTCGACAAAACTCAAGCTGCGTTTTTCCTCATTAGTGCTGTTTTCTTTGATTTCTGTAACCATATCTGCAATATTTTTTTTACTGTGTGCAAAGATACTATAAAAAACTGGAATTTAGAAAACTTGTATAAGAAAAGGTCTGTAATAACTTTGCCTTAAACTTAAATTAAATGTCCGATGTTCGTGGTATATTGTCTCGGAATATATCCGTTCTATGATTTGTGGGAAATATTATTATACAAAAAGTGCTGAATAACATAAAAAAATATTTGCAGGTTTGATAAAAAACGTTTACCTTTGCAAACGTTATCCTGAATACAATCTTTTTACCTTAAAGGAAGCTAATACCTATTGAGATTGGATGCCCATCGTTGCGAAACGGAGGGCATTTCGCTTTTTATAGCTTCGGCACATCTTTGTCGTGATTTGTTTTTATTGATTTTACCAACGAAAATATTATATTTTTATTTTATTCCCCTTTTATTCAGTTCCTCATCATATCTCTTTGAGTTTGCTGAATGCTCTTCGTAGGTTTCGGCGAAATCGTGCGTGCCGCTAAAATCAGCCTTTGCACACATATATATGTATTTGTGATGCTTGTAATTTAGTACGGCATCAATATCTTCAATGTTTGGATTACGTATCGGGCCGGGAGGCAAACCTTTGTATTTGTATGTATTGTACGGGTTGTCGTAACTTAACATACTGGTATATAGTCGCTTCAGGTCGAAACGTTTCATGGCAAATTTCACGGTTGGGCATGATTGTAGGGGCATATTTATCTTCAGGCGATTAATATATATACCGGCAATGGTAGGCTTCTCATCCTTGTTATTGGTCTCCTCGGCAATGATGCTGGCTATTGTCATAACCTGTTCCGGCGTGAGTCCTGCCGCTTCAGCCTTGTCTTTTCGTTCCGAAGTCCAAAACTTATCACTTTCTTTTTTCATCTTTTGTAGGAATTCTCCTATGCCTGTATTCCAATAGAAGTCATAAGTATTTGGTATGAACATACACATAATGGTTTCTGGAGTGTAGCCATATTTAGCGCAAGTGTCGGGATTTATAACGGCATTCATGAAATCTTTCTTTGAGAAAGACATCTTCTTGCTTGCGTCATCGGCAATGTCGTCTAATGTCCTCACCGACCGAATGGTGAGGTGTATCGGAGCTTGTCTGCCGTTACGCAGATTACGCAATGTCTGTAATGCACCTTCATTACCTATGGCATAGCGACCGCTGCGAACGTTCTCATTGTAAGCCAATATTGTGCCGACTTGCCGTAATGCCCATGCCGAGTGCGCTGTCGCGATGGGTTTTATCTTGTAATAGACAGAGTCCGCGGTGTCATCATTATCGATATATATGTATTTCTCATCTCCGCTTTTCGACATTCCGGTAAAAAAGAAATAATAAATTACAGTTATCAGTACTAATAATATTATGCCGGAGATGGTTAGAGCGTTGGATGTTTTTTTACCCTTATTTTTTTTTGATTTCATGTCTCTTATTTTTTTTTGTAAAATTATGGCGCAAAGGTAAACTAAATGGCTAAATAGACAAAACAAATAATTCATTTTTATATCTGATTAAAACTTTTTTGTTGTTCTTGTAAGTAAGTCGCTAAAATTAATACATAGTATAAATCTTGATTGTTTTTGAGATGTTTTCGTCTTGGAATGAAGGGGCATAGCGGACTATAGACTGAAGGATATGTTTTTATTTTGGTGACTTACTTATATATAATAATGTGTAAACAGGAACACGGCCGAAAGCTATTACTTTTACATAGCAAAAAGCATAGGAAATATTTGTTATATTCAGAAGAATAGGTTACCTTTGCAAAAGAAAATTTAGTGAAAGGTAAGATAAAAAGGTCGTATCGGTTCGATCGGGATACTCATCAAATAATACAGAAAACCGAGAAGACATCTTCTATTAATGGCGGGCCACATAAACTCCTAAGGAACTAAGCTGCAAAGCCGGTGGATTACAAAGATAGGGGAGCTCTCAAAACATATATGCTCGGAGTTTTCATCACATCATCGGTACGACCATTTTTTTTCTTTCTTTTTAGATAGTAAATGTTGTTGATACTATCATAAATAATGTCTAACCAAAATAATAAATAAGTATGTTTTCTGGTATTGTAGAAGAAATGGCCACTGTCGTAGCCATAGATAAAGATAAAGAAAATATAGATTTCACGTTGAGATGTTCGTTTGTAGACGAGCTGAAGATTGACCAAAGCATTGCTCATAATGGCGTTTGCCTGACAGTCGTTTGTCTGGAGAATGGCACTTATACCGTTACGGCTATGAAAGAAACTCTTGATAGGTCTAATCTCGGATTGTTGAAAGTGGGAGATCGGGTTAATGTTGAGCGTTCGATGATTATGAATGGTCGTTTGGATGGTCATATTGTGCAGGGACACGTCGACCAGACGGCTAAGTGCATTGCTATGGAAGACGCCGATGGGTCTACGTATTTCACATTTGAATATGATTCAAATCCCGAGATGGCAAGGCGCGGATATTTTACAGTTGATAAAGGGTCGGTTACTGTTAATGGAGTTTCCTTAACGGTTTGTGAGCCTACTGACAACACTTTTAAGGTGGCAATCATTCCTTATACACGTGAGAATACAAATTTTGCTGATATATCTGTTGATACGATAGTGAATATCGAATTTGATATTCTCGGTAAGTATATAGCTCGTTTGAACGATTTTCGTGGGTAGTTCTGAATGATTCTCATGTTATAAACATAACAAAAAGGACTCGTTTCCGTTTGGAAGCGAGTCCTTTTTGTATCTACTGAATCTAAGAATGATTCTTTTAGTTGAAGATTATAGTGAGAACTTATATCCGAGAGTAATTTGGAATACGCTGTTCTTGCTGTCTATATCCTTTGCAACTTTTGTTAATCCCCAATTGTAACGGGCATCGAGAACGAAGTTCTGATATTCGTATGAAACGCCTACAGGAATTGAAAAATCAAGTGTCTTGACATCGTCAATGTCTGCTTCTGCAGATACCCCATTAGCTTCCGCCTTACCTTTGGCGTTGATGTTGAATCCTGGCTGGATACCCAACTTCACAGCCAAACCTTTTGTTACATATACGTTGGCAAGGATTGGAATGTTGATGTAATCAAGTTTAATAGTAGCTTTTACGCCATCTTCGCTACCTTTGCACCCCTGCATGGAGTAGAGTACGCCTGCGGAAACGCTGAATAAGTCAGTTGCCTGATACTCAGCCTCTGCTCCAACAGCCAAGCCAATGCGAACGTCAGAGTCATCTACGTCTGTTAAGTCTGCTATGTTCATACCTATTTTAGGCTGAATTGTGATACTTCCCACCTCATGTTGTGCAAATGTTGCAACAGAAGACAGTAACATGGCTGCCATAAAAATAATTTTTTTCATAATCGTTTTGTTTTTGTTGGTTAATACTATGGGAGTTGTGAACTCCTTTTTGATATGTTGCAAATATAATTACAAATATTGAATAATGCAAATTTATTTTACCTTTTTTTTGTGCTTTTTTATCTCAAACTTCTGCTTTTTTCTGTAATTTATTTCTTATTTGTCTGAAATAAAGGATGTTAGCTTGCAATTTTAAGGTATAGGTAAAGGTTATTTTGCTATTGTTAAATATAAATTTTTGTAAAAACTATGTGTGTCCTTCGTCGAAGACTATCATGTTGTTGTCTTCCTTTGTCTCGTAGCCGCTGATGATGTGTGTCATTATTACCTCCTTTGCCTCAATGTAAAAGAGACGAAAAATGGTAAAATGAGAAGCAATAATAACTGTCAAAAATCTTTACAACTATCCCCTCTAAAACTCGCGTATTTTCAATCAAACTCTCT
>URER01000047.1 GCA_900547005.1 uncultured Prevotella sp. | reverse complement strand
TCTCCTAAAGAGGTATTGTCTGACCTCCAGTCTCCTGTCTCCTAAATTACGATAGCAACTGCGTGAGAAACACATCCGAGAACAGTATCAGCACGCTGGAGTTTACAACTGCCGCCGTCGATGCCTTGCCCACCTCGACAGATCCGCCCTCGACGGAATAGCCGAAATAGGACGAGACACTCGAGATGATGTAGGCAAAGAACAGACTCTTGATGATACTCATCCACATAAACCACGGATTGAACGAGTGCTGCAAACCCGCGGTGAGATCCTCCGGCGTCAGCACCTGCCCGATATAAGCCGTGGCGTACGCACCCAAGATACCGGTGGCCGACGAGAATATTACAAGAAACGGCATGATGGTGATGAATCCCAGTACCTTCGGCAGTATGAGATAAGCCGCCGAGTTCACACCCATAATCTCAAGAGCGTCTATCTGTTGTGTAACACGCATCGTGCCAAGCTCCGATGCAATGTTCGAACCTACCTTTCCTGCAAGGATAAGACACATGATGGAGCTTGAGAACTCAAGCAAAAGAATCTCGCGCGTGGTGTAACCCGACACCCAACGCGGCATCCACGGACTTTGGATGTTCAGCTTCATCTGTATGCAGATGACCGCACCGATGAAAAACGAGATGAGCAGGACAATGCCGATGGAGTTGATGCCAAGCTGGGCCATCTCCGTGACGTAACGCTTCCAGAACATACGGAAACGCTCGGGACGGGAGAACGAACGCCCCATGAGAAGCAGATACTTGCCGAACGTAACAAGCCAATTATGTATTATCATTCCTGTTTGACCTTTTATTGTTATATGCTTAATACCATGCAAAAGTAGCGAAAATCCCATAAAAACTGCAATAACGACAATAGTTTTTGGATAAAACACGGTTTATTAGGCATTATTTTCTTATTTTTGCACGCAAAAGGAATACTATAATGGCAGAAACAGACAGCAACATACCTGTGCAGCAACCCATTTGGAGCGAGGATTCGATGGTGTTGCGCACGGAAAATCTCGTGAAGCGCTACGGCAAACGCACCGTTGTGAACGGCGTCAGTATCAATGTGAGACAGGGTGAGATAGTGGGACTGCTCGGCCCGAACGGTGCCGGCAAGACCACATCGTTCTATATGACGACCGGACTCATCGTGCCGAATGGCGGCCATGTGTATCTGAACGACGAGGACATTACCACCTATCCCGTATATAAGCGCGCCCGTGTGGGCATCGGATACCTCGCTCAGGAGGCGAGCGTGTTCCGCAAGATGACCGTAGAGGACAACATCCTGTCTGTGCTTGAGATGACAAAGCTCTCGCGCAAGGAACAGTTGGAGAAGTTGGAGAGCCTGATAGCCGAGTTCCGTTTGGGCAAAGTGCGCAAGAATACCGGCGACCGCCTGTCGGGAGGAGAGCGCCGACGCACCGAGATAGCGCGCTGCCTCGCCATCAACCCGAAGTTCATCATGCTCGACGAACCCTTTGCCGGAGTCGACCCTATTGCCGTTGAGGACATCCAGCACATCGTATGGAAACTGAAAGACCGCAACATCGGCATCCTCATCACCGACCACAACGTGCAGGAGACACTCACCATCACCGACCGCGCATACCTGCTTTTCGAGGGTAAGATACTCTTTCAGGGCAAGCCCGAGGAACTTGCGGAGAACAAGATTGTGCGTGAGAAATACCTCTCCAACTCGTTCGTGCTGCGCAAGAAGGATTTCCAGCTCCTTGATGAGGAACGCCGTGCGCGTGGGGCGCAGGAGAATACTTTTTAGCTCATAAACGAGTACTTTTCGCGTCTAAACATATTGCTTGGCACGTGTAAATGCGTTATTCGTGACAATTATGCAGTCTTGAGGTTTCCGTAATTTGGAGATTTTTGAGGGGAATATTGTTTTTTACCTCTTTTCGTCCCCAATTTTCCACTCTTTTTTAAAGTTTCGTCGGGGGTAAAATGAGACTGTAATACAGAAAATGCCGTGCCGCCAAGATGTCGCCATGTAGAGGAAAATGTTGATACATAGGGTTTTAGATTATTGTCTGATGCTTTTTTAACGATTATTAAATCTCAGTCTCAGAGTCTCAGTTGTTTTTTATCATGTCCATATCATTTAATATATATAATATTATATTTATATATCTGATTATTAGATAGTTACGGTATAATCGGAAGGGCGGCTCCGATGATGGTTGTGGCATTTTTTCAAACTGAGACTGAGATTTGAGACTTGGGAGAGTTTTTCGTAGATAGAGAATTGAAGATAGCTGTAGCTGTATAATTTATAAAGTGTTATCGGTTAAAAAAACTAATTTTCTGCTTATATATTAGGTGATTACGCAAAATATGAGTACTTTTGCAGCCTATTTTGGATAAATGTCGTAATACACATTATATATTAGAATAAATAGAATAATAACATAATAAAATTTCAGAGATGAATATTTCATTTGAAAATCCCGACAAAATCAACGGTCTGATGACTCTGACTGTTGAAGAGGCAGATTACAAAGAAGAAGTAGAGAAGACACTCAAGAATTATCGCAAGAAGGCAAACATTCCGGGATTCCGTCCGGGACAGGCTCCGATGGGAATGATTAAACGCCAGATTGGTGCATCTGTGAAGATGGATGCAATCAACAAAGTCATCGGCGAAAACCTCCAGAAATACATCGTAGACAATAAGATTCAGATGCTCGGACAGCCTATGCCTAACGAGGCACAGGAACCGGTGGATATAGAAAACGGTGAAGCACCTTACGTGTTCAAGTTTGACATTGCTGTGGCTCCCGAGTTCAAGGCTGAGCTGACAGATAAAGATACTGTTGACTACTACGAAATCGAGGTTGACGACAAGCTCATCGACCAGCAGGTGGATATGTTCGCAAGCCGTGCAGGCCACCACGAGACCGTAGATAGCTATGACGCAGAGCAGCGCGATATGCTGAAGGGCGACCTCCGCGAGCTCGACGCTGACGGAAACACACTCGAAGGCGGTGTAACCGTAGAGGGAGCGGTGATGATGCCACAATATATTAAGGTGGAAGACCAGCAGAAACTCTTCGAGGGTGCAAAGCTCGGCGACATCATTACTTTCAATCCCCGCAAGGCTTATCCTGAGAACGATGCGGAGATGACATCACTCTTGAAGATAGAGAAAGACCAGATTGCAGAGCACTCAGGTGATTTCAGCTATCAGATTACGGAAATCTCACGCTTCGTTAAGGCTGAGGTTAATGAGGAACTCTTCGAGAGCGTTTACGGCAAAGAGGCAGGCATCAAGGACGAGAAGGCTTTCCGCGCAGCCATCGCAGAGGGTGTGAGCAAGCAGCTCGTGAACGACAGCGACTACAAGTTCTTGCTGGATGTACGCAAATATGCAGAGGAGAAGGTGGGTGAACTCACATTCCCGGAGGCTACTTTGAAGCGCATCATGTTGGAGAACAATAAGGATCGTGGCGCAGACTTCGTGGAGAAGAACTTCGACGCAAGCATCAAAGAACTGAAGTGGCACCTTATTCGTGAGCAGATTGCAGAGGCTCAGGGTGTTAAGGTGGAAGACGCCGACGTGAAGAACGCAGCTAAGGAAATGGCACGCGCACAGTTCGCGCAGTACGGCATGAACAATGTACCTGACGAATATCTCGAGAACTATGCTTCTGAGATGATGAAAAAGCGTGAGACTGTGGACAATCTCGTAGAGCGCGCTATCGACCGCAAGCTGACCGAAGCATTGAAGAATGTCGTTAAGCTCAACAAGAAAACTGTGAGCCTTGATGACTTCAACAAGATGATGAGCGAATAAAAACAAGATTTTTTTGAAAAAACTTCTATATTAGATAGAGGTTATCGACTTTTTTTTCTAACTTTGTAGAACGAAGAAAGAATAAAAAGGTCGATGACCTCTTTTTTGTTTAAGATTGTAACAACAGCAGATATGAATGATTTTAGGAAATATGCCGTAGGGCATCTTGGTATAAACAGTATGGTTCTCGACGGCGTGATAAGGGCTCAGTCGCAGTATCTCAACCCGTATATCCTTGAGGAGCGTCAGTTGAACGTTACTCAGATGGACGTGTTCTCGCGTTTGATGATGGAACGTATCATCTTTCTCGGAACACCGATAGACGACTATACGGCCAATACGATACAGGCGCAGTTGCTCTATCTCGACTCCGTAGACCCCGACAAGGACATTTCCATATATATAAACAGCCCCGGCGGTAGCGTGACGGCGGGCTTGGGTATTTACGATACCATGCAGTTTATTTCGTCGGACGTAAGCACGATGTGTACCGGTATGGCCGCTTCGATGGCCGCCGTGTTGCTCGTTGCCGGCAAGGAAGGCAAGCGCACAGCCCTCACCCACAGCCGCGTGATGATTCACCAGCCGTTAGGCGGGGTGCAGGGACAGGCTTCCGACATTGAGATAGAGGCTCGCGAGATACAGAAATTCAAGAAGGAACTCTACACAATCATATCAGAACATTCTCATACTCCGTTCGATAAGGTTTGGCAGGACAGCGACCGCAACTACTGGATGACCGCGGCCGAGGCCAAAGAATACGGAATGGTGGATGAGGTTCTGGCTAAGAAAGTAACTAACGCAACAGAAACTAAGTAATGCCAAAGAAAGTATGCAGCTTCTGTGGTAGAAGCGAGACAGAGGTAAAGATTCTTATATCGGGACTGAACGGCCATATCTGCGAGGATTGCGCGCAGCAGGCATACAATATTGCCGAGTCGGCCGGGATGTATGACAACGCCCGTAAGACTGGCGGTAAGCCATTTGTGCTGAAGAAAGTGCCGAAGCCGGTAGAGATAAAGGAATATCTCGACCAGTATGTCATTGGTCAGGATGAGGCTAAGAAGTTCCTTTCGGTGGCGGTGTATAACCACTATAAACGACTGCAACAGCCTAAGGACGACACCGGTGTGGAGATAGAGAAGAGCAATATCATCATGGTAGGCTCGACGGGTACGGGCAAAACGCTTATTGCCCGCACGATAGCCAAGTTGCTCGAAGTGCCGTTCACGATAGTCGATGCTACGGTATTCACCGAGGCCGGCTATGTGGGCGAGGACGTGGAGAGCATTCTCTCGCGTCTGTTGCAGGTGGCCGACTACGACCTTGAGGCTGCCGAGCGTGGCATCGTGTTCATTGACGAGATTGACAAGATAGCACGCAAGAGCGACAATCCGAGCATTACGCGCGACGTGAGTGGCGAAGGCGTGCAGCAGGGACTGCTGAAACTGCTCGAGGGAACAATGGTGAACGTTCCGCCGAAGGGTGGCCGCAAGCATCCCGATCAGGACTACATACACGTAGATACAAGGAATATCCTCTTCGTTTGCGGTGGTGCTTTCGATGGTATCGAACGCAAGATAGCACAGCGCATGAACACCCATGTGGTGGGATATAACTCTGTTCAGAACGTGCGCAAGATAGACAAGAACAACCTTATGCAGTATGTTCTACCGCAAGACCTCAAGTCTTTCGGACTGATACCTGAGATTATCGGTCGTCTGCCGGTGCTTACGTATCTGAATCCGCTCGACAAGGAGGCACTGCGCAAGATACTCGTAGAGCCTAAGAACTCGATTATCAAGCAGTATGAGAAGCTGTTTGAGATGGATGGCATAAAGCTGGAGTTCGACAAGGAAGCCCTCGAATACGTCGTAGACAAGGCAGTTGAGTACAAGCTCGGTGCCCGTGGACTGCGCTCCATCGTAGAAAGCATGATGATGAATGCTATGTATGAGATTCCGTCTACTAAGAAAAAGAAGTTCAAGGTTACGCTCGACTATGCTAAAACGGAACTTGAAAAAGCACATTTGAATAAGTTGGAGTCTGCTTAAAGACTCATCCTATATGATAAACACGGCAGGGGAGACCTTGTTTCTTTCCCTGCCGCAAATATAAAGACAAACTCTACCAGGGTGATATAAAACCTTTTGATGCTATGGCAGGAAAATATAATCTTACCGAAAGACTTAAACATTACTTCGGCTTTGACTCGTTCAAAGGCGACCAAGAGGCTATTATAAGCAATGTACTTGATGGACACGACACTTTTGTGCTGATGCCGACGGGCGGCGGCAAGAGTTTGTGCTATCAGTTGCCCTCGTTGCTTATGGAAGGCACGGCTATCGTCGTGTCGCCGCTTATCGCGCTGATGAAAAATCAGGTGGATGTGATAAACGGAATGAGCGAGAGCGACGGCGTGGCCCACTATCTGAACTCGTCGCTTAAGAAGTCTGCCATCGACAAGGTGAAAAGTGATGTTACATCGGGACTGACCAAATTGCTTTATGTCGCCCCCGAGTCGCTGAACAAAGAGGAGAACGTCGAGTTCTTCAAATCGGTTAAAATATCATTCTATGCCATTGATGAGGCCCACTGTATATCAGAGTGGGGACATGATTTCAGGCCCGAATACAGAAAGATCAGAACTGCCATCGATGAGATAGGCAACGCTCCGATAATTGCCCTTACGGCTACGGCGACCGACAAGGTGCGTACCGACATAAAGCGGAGTCTGGGCATTGAGGACGCCAAAGAGTTCAAAAGCTCGTTCAACCGCCCGAACTTGTATTATGAGGTAAGGCAGAAGACAAAGGATATAGACAAGAACATCATAATGTTCATACGCCAGAATGAGGGCAAGAGCGGCATTGTTTATTGCCTGTCGAGGAAGAAGGTGGAGGAACTCGCAGCCGTCTTGCAGGCCAATGACATAAAGGCAGCGCCCTATCATGCAGGTATGGACTCGGAAACGAGGTCGAAGACACAGGACGATTTCCTTATGGAGAAAATCGATGTCATTGTGGCTACGATAGCTTTCGGTATGGGAATTGACAAGCCCGACGTGCGTTTCGTGATTCATTATGACATTCCTAAGAGCCTCGAAGGCTACTATCAGGAAACCGGAAGGGCCGGACGCGATGGCGAAGAAGGTCGCTGCATCGCTTTCTATTCAGAGAAAGACCTTCGCAAACTTGAGAAATTCATGGACGGGAAACCCGTCGCCGAGCAGGATATTGGCAAGCAACTATTGCAGGAAACGGCCGCGTATGCGGAGTCGTCCGTATGCCGCAGGAAGATGTTGCTGCATTATTTCGGCGAGGAATACACCGAGGAGAACTGCCATAACTGCGACAACTGTCTGCATCCGAAGACCAAAATCGAGGCCACGGAAGCCTTGTTGGCGGTGCTGAAATCTGTCAAGGCGGTGAAAGAGAACTTCCGTCAGGAATACATCATCGACTTTGTGAAGGGCAGAAACACCGACGACATTGTGTCGCACAAGCACGACCGGCTCGAAGAGTTCGGACTGGGCGAGGACGAAGACCCCGTGATTTGGAATCCGGTGATACGTCAGGCACTGATAGCCGGTTACCTGAAGAAAGACGTAGAGAACTACGGACTCCTGAAACTTACAGCCTCGGGCAAGGCGTTTGTTAACAGTCCGAAGCCGTTTATGATAGTTCTCGACAACGAATTTAGCGATGACGAGGACAAAGACTCAATGGAAAATATCGGTTCGGCACTTGATGACACTCTCTTCAAGATGCTGAAAGACTTGCGCAGGAGTATGGCCGGCAGGCTTGAAGTGCCCCCATACGTAATCTTCCAAGACGTTTCTTTGGAGCAGATGGCTACGATGTATCCCGTCAACGAAAAGGAATTGCAGAACATCCAGGGCGTTGGAGCAGGCAAGGCAAAGCGCTATGGCAAGGAGTTCTGCGAACTGATAAAGCGCTATTGTGAGGAGAATGAGATAGAACGTCCGGAGGAACTGCGCGTGCGCACCGTGCCGAACAAGTCGCTGAAGAAAGTGAAAATCATTCAAAGTATCGACCGCAAGATTCCGCTCGACGACATCGCAACGGCCGAAGGACTCGATTTCGAGGAGCTGCTGGATAATGTAGAGGACATCGTATATAGCGGAATGAAGTTGAATATCGACTATTTCATCGAGGATGTGATGGACGAAGACCACATAGACGATATCTACGACTACTTCGCCGAGAGCGAAACCGACGACCTGGACACTGCCCAAGAGGAGCTCGGCAACGATTACAGCGAGGATGAAATAAGACTGATAAGAATAAAATTCCTGTCGGAAATGGCCAACTGAGACAGTTGCAGACAGATAAAACTAATATAAACAAACAAATTACTTGAAACATTATGGCAATCAAAAACAGATTGGTTGCGGGTGCGTTATTGGCAATGTGTGTGTCAACGGCATCCGCACAAACAGTAGACGGACGCAATTTCGGAATCGACGGATTTGCGGCTGTAGAAGGAATACAGGGTACTAATCATTATCGCGCAGGCGGAACAACCGGTGGCGCGGGGGGCAAAGTCGTGTATGCTGCAAACTTCTCGCAGCTTCAGGCATATCTCCAAGCCTCCGACCCATACGTGATTATCGTCGATAAGGACATTACCACGGGCATAAAATGCTATGTCGACGGTTTGGATACGGGGCATCTGTGCGACACGCAGGATGGTTCACAAGGCGTGGAGACAACCTACGGCGAGCGCATAATGGTAGCCCCGAACAAGACACTCATCGGCGTTGTCAATTCCAAGACCAATCAGGCACCGCTATTCTCGCGCATAACCTTTGTCATGCAATGCCCCGATAACGTCATTATCCGCAACTGTCGGTTTACCATGAACGGCGCTCCGATATTGAAGAGCGGCGAAAACAAGATCGTAGCGTGGCGTGACGGCGCACAGGTTGAGGTGGGCGACCCCGACTGCATTGGCATACAGGCCGACAAAACAAGTGCTAAGACAGATTGGGGAGCGCATATTTGGGTAGACCATTGCGAGTTTTTCAATGGCAATGCGGCCAATAAAGACCGCTACGACGGCTTGCTCGACTGCAAGAATAATGTGCAGTGGATGACTATCAGCTATAACTATTTCCACAATCATGATAAGTCTTGCCTCTTTGGCAAGGGTAACTCGGATATCTATGATGGCTGTCGCACAATAACGATGCATCACAATTTTTTTGAAAACATTGATGGTTCGCGTTTGCCTTTGCAACGTGGCGGCCATCTGCATTATTATAATAACTACCAGACAGGATGCGCAGACGGATGGGATTTGCGTACAAAGGCAGTTGGATATGTCGAGGCTTGCTACTTTGAAAACTCTAAAGCGCCGATACTTACTGATGGAGGCGGAACTATAAATATAAATACACAGGATGGATATGACTTGGTATATAAAAGTTGTTTGAGATTGATAGAAGGCTATAATAATATAGATGGTGGAAAGGTAGACGAGGTTCTTCCCCTTCCTACAAACTCTTGGATACCCACCCAGACCGCCTCTTCCTACACGGTGAACCATCTCGACAAAACCGTTGACGTGCCGGAACTTGCTAAAAAATACTCAGGTGCAGGCAAGATTGAAATCTATAAGACTTACACCGAGACTATCCCGGCCGAGAATATCAATGAGTATGCCAACGCTGTGGCTAACAAACTCACGGGAAATACATACGATGAAAAAGGAAATACGATAACCAAAGTAGAGACGGGAATATCCAATGTCTCTGCCGGTGGGGTTGCCACGACAGTTTATTACACCATCAACGGTATGAAAGTTGCAGCTCCTGAGTATGGCATATATATCCGTAAGACCCAAAACACAGACGGAACGGTGAGCACATCTAAGGTCGTTATCCGCTGATTCAATATATCTCTTTCATAAAATATAGCTAAAATTTATTCTGAAAGTAGCTCTTTTGGAACAAATTTTAGCTATATTTTTATGCACCCTCTATCTCCTTGATTTACAATAAGATACAAAATCGGCTGCAAAAAGGGCCGTTTAGTCTCAGTACTGCACCCGAAATACTCCAGTACTACACCTAAAATACTCGAGTAATCAGACCCGAAATACTCGAGTACTACACCTGAAATACTCAAGTACTGCACCCGAAATACTCAAGTACTGCGCCCGAAATAGTTGAGAACTATGAGTTGTCAGAACTCCCGGAGTCCAGCTTTCTGTCTCCTTTCTCCCCCTTTGGGGGGATTAGAGGGGGGGCTACAACTGCGTTAAATAGAATTAATAAGGAGAAAGAGACGGTTGAATGTTTTACCAAATGGATTTTTTTTGCTAATTTTGCACGCAATAAATTTTTTAATAATATGTCATCATTTGTTGCAGATAAAATTGTAATGGACGGTCTGACCTACGATGACGTCCTTCTTGTCCCAGCTTATTCTGAGGTGCTGCCGAAAACGGTAGAGTTGAAAACAAAATTCTCTCGTAACATCGAGCTGAACGTACCATTCGTCACAGCCGCTATGGATACGGTGACAGAATCGTCTATGGCTATCGCTATCGCCCGCGAAGGCGGTATCGGTGTGATTCACAAGAATATGCCGATAGATGAGCAGGCTCGTCAGGTGGCCATTGTGAAGCGTGCCGAGAACGGTATGATTTATGATCCGGTGACTATTCTCAGAGGCAAGACTGTGGGCGACGCGCTCGCTATCATGAAAGAATATCACATCGGTGGCGTGCCCGTGGTAGACGAGGAGAACCATCTCGTGGGCATTGTTACTAACCGCGACCTTCGTTTCGAGAGCCGGCTCGACAAGAAAATCGACGAGGTGATGACCAGTGAGAACCTCGTGACGACACACCAGCAGACCGATTTGATTGCCGCTGCCAAGATTTTGCAGCAGAACAAGATTGAGAAATTACCGGTTGTGGATAAGGACAACTGCATTGTTGGACTCATTACATATAAGGATATTACTAAGGCCAAAGACAAACCGATGGCTTGCAAGGACGAGAAAGGTCGTCTGCGCGTTGCTGCCGGCGTGGGTGTTACAGTCGATACACTCGACCGTATGCAGGCTCTTGTGGATGCCGGTGCTGACGCTATCGTGATAGATACGGCTCACGGACATTCTAAATATGTGATAGAAAAGCTCGTTGAGGCTAAGAAAGCGTTCCCCGGCGTAGATATCGTTGTGGGTAACGTGGCAACAGGCGCGGCAGCAAAGATGCTTGCCGAGAACGGTGCCGATGCCGTTAAGGTGGGTATCGGTCCGGGTTCTATCTGTACTACCCGTGTAGTGGCTGGTGTCGGAGTGCCTCAGTTGAGTGCCGTTTACGATGTATATAGCGCGTTGAAAGGTACGGGTGTGCCACTTATCGCCGATGGCGGACTTCGTTATTCCGGTGATATTGTCAAGGCTATCGCAGCCGGTGGCTCGAGCGTGATGATTGGTTCGCTCGTTGCCGGAACCGAGGAGAGCCCGGGCGATACTATCATCTTCAACGGACGTAAGTTCAAGAGCTATCGCGGCATGGGCTCGCTCGAGGCTATGGAGCAGAAGAACGGCTCTAAGGATCGCTATTTCCAGAGCGATACTAAGGACGTGAAGAAGCTCGTTCCGGAGGGAATCGCAGGTCGCGTGCCTTACAAGGGAACTGTTCAGGAGGTTATCTATCAGCTCACCGGAGGTCTGCGTTCGGGCATGGGCTATTGTGGTGCCGGTTCTATCGAGGCATTGCATGGAGCTAAGTTCACACGCATCACCAACGCCGGAGTGCTTGAGAGCCATCCTCACAACATCTCAATCACGAGTGAGGCGCCTAACTACTCAAGACCTGAGTAATGTCGGGGCGTGCGAGCGTAGTGATTAAAAAAACGTGAGCGTAATGATTAAAACAGCAAAATAGAGTTAAGTGTTATGGCAACGGGGCGTTGCTTCGTTGCCATAATTGTGCTTTTTGGCAGTTCGCGCTGACATTGGAAAGACGAAAAGAATTATATAAACCGATTGCAATAGTAAGATTAATATTCACATTGTGTGATATTCGAGAATCACCTAAACAAACAGTATATGAAATTAAAAGCGTTATTAGCCGGAATGCTGATGTGTGGAAGCATGGTCCAGGCTCAGGATGACCCCACAATCATGACAATAAACGGACAGCCCGTGAGCCGTTCGGAGTTCGAGTATTCTTATAATAAAAACAATTCCGAGGGCGTAATCGACAAGAAAACGGTAGACGAATATGTTGATTTGTTCGTGAATTATAAACTGAAAGTGCAGGCGGCGTTGGATGAGAAGTTCGACACGCTAAGCTCGTTCAAGAAGGAATTCCTCAGTTATCGCGACCAGCAGATACGCCCGTCGTTCGTCTCTGACGCCGATGTGGAGAACGAAGTTGTTACTTATTATAATAATTTGGTGGCTAAGATAGGCCCGAAGGGACTGTTCACAGCTTCTCATATCCTCCTTTCTGTACCGCAGAAAGCAGAGAAGGCGGCTTTGGACGCAGCCAAAGTGCGTATCGATTCCATATATAACGCAATCAAAGGTGGTGCGGATTTTGCCGAGATGGCAAAGAAATATTCGCAAGATCCCGGCTCGGCCCGCAATGGAGGAATGCTTCCGACGATAGCACCGGGACAGACCGTGAAGGAGTTTGAGGATGTGGCTTACAGTCTGAAAGACGGCGAGCTGAGTGCACCGTTCTCTTCTCCGTTCGGCTATCATATCATTCTGATGAAGGAACGCTCGCAGGTTCCGCCGTTAGATTCGATGAAAACCAATATCACGAAGTTCCTTGAGGCGCGTGGACTGAGAGAGAAAATCGCAACCGACAAGATTGCGAAAGAGGCTGATGCGGCTTCGCTTACGGCAGAGCAGATGCTCGACCGCCGTGCGGAAGAGATGCAGGCCGGCGATTCCGACCTGAAAAATCTTATCCGTGAGTATCACGATGGACTGCTGTTGTTTGAAATCAGCAACCGCGAGGTATGGGATAAAGCATCTAAAGACGAGGCAGGACTGGCTCAATACTTTAAGAAGAACAAAAAGAAATATAAGTGGGAGACACCACGCTTCAAGGGTATTGCATATCATGTGAAGGACCAGAAAGATGTCAAGGCTGTGCGTGATTGCATCAAGAAAGTGCCTTTCGATGAGTGGGCAGATAAGCTCCGCACAACATTCAATAACGATTCAGTGATTCGTATACGTGTGGAGAAGGGCATCTTCAAGCCGGGCGACAATGCCGTTGTCGACAAGATGGTGTTCAAGAAGAATGTGGAGGTGAAGCCGACGGCCAACTATCCCATCGACGCGACATACGGAAAGAAGCTCTCGGCGCCTCAGTCATACGAGGATGTGCGCGGTCTTGTTACCGCCGACTACCAGGATGAGCTGGAGAAAGCATGGGTGGAGCAGCTCAGAAAGAAATACACCGTCACCGTGAATCGTGATGTTCTCGCTACGGTGAACAAACATTAGGATAATAATTCGTTTATGAAGACGTATATATATAAGATATGTGTGGCTGTCGCTGCTGCCGCTATGCTGGCAGTGGGCGTTAATGCAGCACGCATTGCAGGAACCGGTCAACGAATCTTCGCTGGTTCATTGTCGGCTGACGGCGATACTGTGCAGGCCGTTTCTGGTGCTGCGGCAGACGCAACGCAGGCTGTTTCGGAATCTGCTCAGGTAGCGGAACAAAGTGCTGCGGGCGATAAAAACATTATCGACGAGGTCGTTTGGGTGGTCGGCGACGAGCCGATATTGAAGTCGGATATAGAGGTTACGCGTCTCGATGGCGATCCGACAGGAACCAACTGGGGCGGATACCCCGACTGTCGGATACCGGAACAGCTTGCCGTTCAGAAACTTTTCCTCCATCAGGCCGAGCTTGACAGTTTGGAAGTGTCGGAGTCTGAGATTTCGCAGGGAGTGGAGGAACGTATCAATTACTTCATCCAGAGATTCGGCTCGAAAGAGCAACTCGAGGCCGCTCAGAACAAATCGGTTACTCAAATGCGTCAGGAGATGCGCGATGAGTACAAGAACATGATGCTTGTTCAGAAGATGCAGGCAAAGATAGTGGAAGACATTAAGGTTTCTCCGGCCGAAGTTCGCGCTTTCTTCAACAAGTTGCCGGCTGACAGTATACCGCAAGTGCCGACTACGGTAGAGGTTCAGATAATCACCAACACGCCGAAAATAGAGGTCGAGGAGACCAACCGCGTGAAGGATGAATTGCGTAATTACACCGAGCGCGTTACCAACGGAGAGATTTCTTTCGCCACTCTCGCACGCTTCCATTCAGAAGATCCGGGTTCGGCAAGACAGGGAGGAGAGCTCGGTTACATAGGCCGCGGACAGTTAGACCCGGCATTTGCTGCCGTTGCATTCAACCTTACAGACCCGAGTAAGATATCGAAAATCGTTGAAAGTGAGTTTGGTTATCATATCATACAGTTGATTGACAAGCGCGGCGACAAGATAAACTGCCGTCATATATTGCTGAAACCGCGTGTTTCGGATACGGCGATTGAGAATGCCCGCGTGCGTCTGGATTCCATAGCAGACGATATACGCGCCGGAAAGTTCTCGTTTGACGATGCCACCGTATATATATCGGACGACAAAGACACCAAGAACAACAAGGGATTGATGGCAAATACATCGGAAAGTGCCCGTACTTCACGTTTCCGAATGCAGGATTTGCCTTCCGAAATAGTCCATGTGATAGACACGATGAAGGTGGGTGAGGTGTCGAGAGCGTTCAAGATGGAGAACAGCCGCGGCAAGACCGTCTGCGCTATCGTGAAGTTGAAGAGCCGCATAGACGCTCACAAGGCGACTATCACCGAGGATTTCCAAGTGATGAAGGACGTGGTGCTCGCCCAACGCAGGCAGGAAGTGCTTCATCAGTGGGTCGTCGACAAGATAAAAGACATCTATGTGCGTATGAATCCTCGCTATGAGGGATGTGATTTTGAATACGAAGGTTGGATTAAATGACGTTTCTTAGCAATACAATACGATATTTTGACAGAAGGCACGGAATCATCTTTAAGATGGTTCTGTGCCTTTTTGTGTTTTCTTTGGCTCTGCCCGCCGGGGCGCAGCGCAAGAAAACGAAGGGCGACGGTAAGGTCTATCTCGACCATGCGGATATTCTTTCGGCCGACCAATTCGTCAAACCCGATGTCCAGGTGGCTAAGGGAAATGTGCGTTTCCGCTATAACGACACGCAACTGACGTGCGACAGTGCTTATTTTAACCAGGTGCGCAACACCTTTCAGGCCTTCGGCCATGTCCATATGCGCAAGAGAGGCGGCATAAACCTCACTTGTGCGCGGGCTTATTACGATGGAAACGCGCAACTTGTACAGGCCCGTCAGAATGTCGTCCTTACCCAACCGGGACGCTCTTTGCGTTGCGACAGTCTCGATTACAACACCGCCACGGAGTATGCCAACTTCTTCGGCGGCAACGGAGGGCACTTGCGGACCGAGAAAGCGACCATCGACTCACGCCGGGGAGAATATTATTTCGATACGCATGAGGCCAATTTTTATGAGAATGTGGTGATGCGCAGTCCGAAATACACTATAAATACGGACAATCTGAACTATAATACAAGCTCCGACATAGCCCATGTTACCGGTCCGTCGACAATCAGAGGCCGCAACGGGGAGGTCATAAAGACCAACGACGGCTACTATTACAGCAAGTACGACCGCATGGAACTGACCGGATATTCCACCATCACATCGAAAGAACGCGATGTGGAAGGCGACAATCTGAAATACAACAGCTCCACCGGCGAGAGTGAAGGACACGGCAATGTGCGCTATGTCGACAAGGTAGGCGACCGCGTTGTTACCGGCGACAACCTCTTTTATAACGACAAGACACGCGAAGGCAGAGGCTCGGGAAATGTCATTTATGTAGACAACAAGAACCGGAACTCGCTCATTGCCGACCAAGTTTACTATACCGACTCGGCCGCGATAGCCCACGGAAAGCCGTTAGTGAAAGACTATTCACAGGGCGACACGCTTTTCATGGCATCCGACACTATTCGCATGGAAGCCTTCCATCTCAATACCGACTCCGTATATCGCAAGGTGTATTGTTACAATAATGTACGCGCGTATAGGACGGATGTGCAGGCGGTGTGCGACCTTCTCATCTTCAACAGCAAGGATTCGTGCATGACGATGTATCGCGACCCGATTGTGTGGACAGGCAACCGCCAGTTGCTCGGCGACTCTATAAAGGCCTATATGAACGATTCCACCGTTCGAGAGGCATACGTTCTCGGTAATGCGCTCGGTATTGAACTAATGTTCGACGGCAAACACTACAATCAGATATCCTCGAAAGAGATGCGGGCATACTTCACCGACGGCAAGTTGCGCAGGAACGAGGCCATCGGCAACGTACTTTCCCTGTATTATATCATGGAAGAGAAAGACAGTTCTCTGCTCTATCTGAACTACATGGAGTGCGACACGATGAGGATGTATATATCTGCCGAACGCAAGACTGAGAAGATTTGGGGAGCCAGTCCCAATGCGATGATGTATCCGTTGACGCAGGTTCCGCCCGGCAAAGACCGGCTTTCAGGTTTCGCGTGGTATGACTATGTGCGTCCGAAGAACAAGCACGACCTTTATCGGCGTGTGAGAAAAGGAGAGGAGAACAAGCAATGAGCGATATAATACAACTTTTACCCGACAATGTCGCCAATCAGATAGCCGCCGGAGAAGTAATCCAACGGCCGGCCTCCGTAATAAAAGAACTTGTGGAGAACGCCGTCGATGCGGGGGCGAAGAATGTGAATATTCTTGTGATAGACGCCGGACGCACACTGATTCAGGTTGCCGATGACGGTAAGGGAATGTCTGACACCGATGCGCGCATAGCCTTTGAGCGTCATTCCACGTCGAAAATCCGCAATGCCGAAGACCTCTTTGCCCTCACCACGATGGGCTTCCGTGGAGAAGCACTCGCCTCTATCGCTGCCGTGGCGCAGATAGAACTGACGACCAGACGTCCCGAAGACGAGGTCGGAACGATGCTTACCATCTCCGGAAGCAAGCATATCGTGCAGGAACCTTGCGCCTGTTCGGCGGGCAGCAACTTCAAGGTGGAAAACCTTTTCTTCAACGTTCCCGCCCGCAGGAAGTTCTTGAAGTCGAACACAACCGAGCTGAACAATATCATCACCGCTTTCCAGCGCATCGCACTCGTATATCCGCAAGTTGCCTTCACCCTGCACAGCAACGACACCGAGCTGTTCAATCTCCGTGCCTGCAATCTGCGCCAGCGCATTGTCGACATCTTCGGCAAGAGGATAAACCAGGACTTGCTGCCGATAGACGTAGACACCTCGATGTGTAAAATTACCGGTTATGTGGGCAAACCCGAGTCGGCAAAGAAGAAAGGAGTGCATCAGTATTTCTTCGTCAACGGCCGTTATATGCGCCATCCATATTTCAATAAGGCTATTGCCGGAGCTTTCGAGCGCCTTGTCCCTATGGGCGAGCAAGTGCCTTATTTTATCTATTTTGAAGTCAATCCGTCGGATATCGACGTGAATATCCATCCTACGAAGACAGAGATTAAGTTCGAGAACGAGCAGGCTATATGGCAGATTCTCATGGCCGCAGTCAAGGAGACCGTGGGCCGCTTCAACGATGTGCCGTCAATCGACTTCGACACGCAGGGCTGCCCCGATATTCCCGTGTTCAATCCGGCTAATCAGGCCGATGCACCGAAAATCAGTTACAACCCGCAATATAACCCGTTCAGGGAGACACAGGCAGCTATGCCTACCCGGCAGCCATCCGTTCCCACGGATTGGGAGCAGCTTTATGAGTCGAAATCCACCAGTCAGGAAGTGGAGCAGGCAGCGGAACTTTTTGCCTCGGTGCCGCAGGAAGAAAGTCAGACTTCAGATTTGATAGCCGACAAGTCGCCCTCGCACTATCAGTACAAGGGCCGCTACATCATGAACTCCGTGAAGTCAGGCCTGATGATTATCGATCAGCATCGCGCGCACGTGCGTATATTATATGAAAGGTATCTTGAGCGCGGTGCAGCCCGCAAGCACAATTCGCAGAAAGTGCTGTTCCCCGAGGTCGTGCATCTCACCGTTTCCGACTCTGTAATACTTGAAAAGATTATGGACGAGATGTCCGAATTGGGCTTTGAGCTGACCTCTCTCGGCAGTGGCAGCTACGCCATAAATTCCGTACCTGCGGGTATCGAAGGCATCGACTTCGTGTCGCTCATCACCGATATGGTAACATCGGCGGTCGAGAAAGGCTCAAGTGTCTGCGAGGACATAAACCGCGCGCTGGCTCTCAGCCTTGCCCGCAACGCCGCTATCCCATACGGTCAGGTGCTCAGCAACGATGAAATGGAGGAACTTGTCAACTCCCTTTTTGCCTGCAATAACGTCAACTACACCCCCGACGGCAAGTCGATACTCGCCATTTTGCGCCAGCAGGAGATTGAGCACTTGCTTGGATAGAGCGCGATAGTAGGCCTTTTACGCTGCGTTTCCTATGCGATGACATTACCCTCACAGCCCTTCTCCTCAGTACTGCACCCGAAATACTCGAGTACTGAGGCCGAAATACTCCAGTAATCAGACCCGAATTACTCGAGTACTACACCCGAATTACTCGAGTACTGCGCCCGAAATACTCTAATCTTGCGGCCAAAATACATTAAAGAAGTGTCAACTCGCTAACCTGTCAACTCCCTCAAATCTCGAACGAATCAAAATATATATTTATAATAGCATCAATAAAAATTACATAAAGAGTGTTGTTTAGGCTCAGTAGCAAAAAGGTGTGGGTATAAATAAAAAATGTTATCTTTGCAGT
>URER01000046.1 GCA_900547005.1 uncultured Prevotella sp. | reverse complement strand
ACGACAAGCCCATTGGCAGAATTAAGTATGCACTAAATTAATTCCGCCAACAGGTTTATAATCTAAATATGTTCTTATTCGATTCTCTCAAAGGACGGTTGTGTCAATGGCAAAGATACTCATAATAATCGTAAACTGGTATTAATCTCACAATTTATTCATTATTTTCTTTTCTGCTTTCCGCCTGTTTTCCATAATCCGGTCGAAGTTGTCCTGCCCCCAACTTATCAGGGCTTCGATATGGGGAAGCAGCGTGCTGCCAAACTCCGAGACCGTATATTCCACGCGGGGCGGAACGTCGGGGAACAGCCGGCGGCTGATGATGCCGTCTGTAGTGAGCTGCCTGAGCACCTGCGACAGCACCTTCTCCGATACGGACGGAATATTGCGGTAGAGTTCGTTGAAACGCACCGGCTCGCTCTTCTTTATCTTCACGAGAACGACCAGTGCCCACTTGTTGCCAATCCATTCGAGCATGGGGGCGGCCTTGCAGTATCCGTAGTCTAACTTTTTTGCCATTTCTGATTGTGCGGAACCCGCTTATAATGAGCAAAACTAACTTTTGGGTAAGGGTCAAACCTTTCGGTAAGTTATTGCTACATAGATGATTATTGCCTAATTTTGCGGTTGCAAAGACAGTGCAAACAAGTGAAATGAAAGTTTACTTTCAAATTTCCAAGTACAGCCTGTCTTCTGCAAAGACAGCGCAAACCGAGAGCAAAATCATCAAGCCGGCTTAAATGTTTTGCCGAGGTGCAGCCTGTCTTCTGCAAATTTACAAAAAAAATCAGAAACATGGAATATCCGCAATTACATTTCACCGGTCAGGTATGGCGTCCGCACTACGAAGCGAGTTCACAACTGTTACAGATAACCTCGGGCTGCACATGGCACAGATGCAAGTTCTGCAGCCTGTATCACGGCACCCCGTTCCGTATGTCGCCCATCTCCGAGGTAGAGGAAGACCTCCGCGTCATCAGGCAGTGGCAGCCCCGCGCGCGCCGCGTCTATCTCACAGGCGCAAATCCATTCGCCCTGAGCTACAACCGCCTGATGGACATAGCCATCCTGCTCAGGAAGTACCTGCCGCACATGGAGTCATTCGGAATGTTCGCACGAGTAACGGACATTGCCCCGAAGAGTGTCGAAGAACTGAAAAGCCTGCGCCACATGAAGCTCGACAGCATCAACATAGGCATGGAAACGGCCCACGATCCGACACTCGAACGGATGGACAAAGGCTACCGTGCGGCCGACATCCTCGCCCAACTCTCGAAGCTCGACGAGACGGGAATACGCTACAACCTCTTCTACCTCAACGGACTGGGCGGCAAGGGGTGCGGCGTCGAGAGTGCCGAGGCGACAGCCGAGGTCATCAACAGACTGCACCCGTGCATCCTAAACATCGTCTCGCTGACGGTCTTCCCTGAATCGCGTCTGTATCAGGAGGTTATCGACGGTACGTACGAGGAAGAGCCTGAAATAGAGCGGCTCGTGGAGATGCGCACATTAGTGGAACGGCTGAAGATAAAGGTGAACATCCTCGGCCACCACGTATCCAACACGGTTCCCGTCACCGGCGCACTGCCGTACGACCGCGCTGCCATCCTCAGAGAGCTTGACAATGCGATAGCCCGCTTTCCCGAGGCGGAGCTGAAGGACTACCGCAGCAGGATATGGCATCTGTGAAGACGCCATATCCTGCTGCGTTTCCCGCTGAAAACCTTGCGATATCCCGGAAAGAAAAAAACTATGGATTGTCCTTGTTTATCAGATTCACAACCACCTTCACCATCACATCCTTCTCCTCGGTACGGCTCTCGGCAATCATCAGGGTGAGTGCCACGAGCGTGTTGTCGGCTATACGCTTGCGTCCGTCTGCGGAATAGAGAATGCCGTTCTTCTCCATGAACCACAGGAAGAGCATGGCGGCAATACGCTTGTTACCGTCGCTGAACGAGTGGTTTTTCACTACGAGATAAAGCAACATGGCGGCCTTTTCCTCTACCGAAGGATAAAGGTCCTCGCCGCCGAAAGTCTGGTAAATCTGTCCGATACTGCTCTTGAACGAATCATCCTTCTCATTGGCAAACCACCGGCTGCCGCCAAACTTTTCCTTCAATGCGTTGATGGCCCTCATGGCATTGTCGTAGGTGGCGCGGAACGGCTCCTCACGGGTCGTCTTCT
The DNA here is from genome assembly GCA_900547005.1 of uncultured Prevotella sp. Taxonomy (GTDB): domain Bacteria; phylum Bacteroidota; class Bacteroidia; order Bacteroidales; family Bacteroidaceae; genus Prevotella. Next base: position 17,926 of record URER01000046.1, on the reverse strand, counting down.
CAATCCGAAGCGACTGGTAGTCATAACGGTCAAGGGTATCGAGGGCATAGACATAATCAGCAATGACACAGAACAGTCCCGAATATTCTCCCTCCGACACCTTGTCCTGAAGCGTGAGGACACGCGACATCAGGCGCACCACATCCTTCAACTCGTCGTAGTGGTCGAGCCGTCGCCGGTCTATGGCATAGCCTTTGATGAGGTATTGCTTTAGAACAGTATTTGCCCATTTCCTAAATACAATACCATTACGGCTTTTTACACGATAGCCTATTGAGATAATCATGTCAAGGTTGTAATATTCAATGTCTTGCATTTGAACAACCCCTTCCTTGCGTCCATATTTCTTGGGTGTCGCAAATTTTGCGACTACCGGTTCACCTTCCAATTCTTCTCTCAAAGCATTATTGATATGCTTTGCTATAGTCTTATAATCACGGCCATATAGTTGAGCTATCTGCTCACGGTTCAGCCACACAGTATCTTTTTCTAACTTCACTTCAAGCCGGGTGTTGCCGTCGTCAGTAGTATAAAGCACTATCGACGAACCGTTATTTGCGATTATCCTATTCTCTGCCATACCAGTTTCTCCTTATTCTGTATTCTGTTCCTACCGTCCACAAAGGTATAACATTTCTTGCTGAAAACCTTGCGATGTTGTCTGCAAAGTGCTAAGAATGAATGAAAAACAGAAAGATAGTTCCCGATGAGGAGACATTCTCAGGGGTTTTGATTATCTTTGGGGCTGAGAGGCAAAGAATAAGAACATATTATGGCAAAAATTACCGTTCAAGACACGCAAATAACACTCCTTCAATGGGAAAAATAAATGAACATCTGTATTAAAACCATCATAGTCTTGGCGAGTATTGTTATAAACAATCTGTCGGTATTCGCACAAACAAAGGATTTCGAACATCACGCATTGCTTGCAGGCGACACTCTGAAATGACGAGAGAGAGTTCCCTCTCGAAAAGTTTGAGCGGTCAATGATTGATACGGTAAGGAATGATAGGAATCCACTCTACGAACTGTACGATTAGCCTATCCCCATACTCTCTAAGCCCCAACATGAAGAGTATTTTTCTGCCGTTAGGCATCCGGACAATACTTTTTATACAAATATACTCCAAGCAATAGGGGGATAATGCTAAAGCCCCATGATATGCACGAAATCATGAAATGAGCCAAGCCCCCGAATCCGTCGTGTATTCTGATGTCAGCCCACAGGAAAGACAGGATGACAACAATCGGGAATACTATTATCCAGCATACAAAGGCACTTGCTGTCCAGCCCTTGTCTTGTTTCTCTCGAAATGAAAGCAGTCCTCCTGCCAAATAGGCGATTTCCCAAACAAAGAACAGTTCCCTATCTGTAGGATTTGAGATTATAAAGTCAGGCGCCAGCACCAACACTACAAAAATGCTCATCATAACGGGCATAAGGGCCATCATGCCCTCCCATATCCAAAATCTCTTATAGGGCTGTTTCATGTATCCTCTGCTTTTCAAATGTTTCAACAATCTTATCTAACAATGATGTGTCTGCTTTTCGTTGAGACATTCATTTCTCATTTTTTTTATTCATTGGATAAATATGTATCCACATACTCAATACCTTTTTGCCCGGCATACTCCTTGATTCTGTCAATATTATTATAATACGTATAATTATCCATCGGATAGATAACCGTACCCTTGTCACATCCACCTTCTCCGTCAGGATATTGACCATAAATGACAACTGCGCCAAGAGAATCCAACGGAGTGATAGACTCAGGAAAGACTAGTTCATACCGATACATTTCCAATTCGCGCAAGCCATATTTCCGATATAAAATGGCCGTTTCAAAGCCCATAAATCCGCCAGGTTTCCTCATTATGAATTTTTCTGTTTCGCAGAGAACAGGCTGCCAGACAACAACTGAAAAAAATAAACCGATAAAGGAAAAAAGAAGCCATAGAAAACCATACAGTTTAGCGAAGACATTGGTCCAATATCGTTTCCACATAAGGAAAATGAACATGATTCCGGTTATTGCAGTTGTCCAAAATACGACATATCCGGATTGCCACCGCAGATGGATTTGCTTATAAAATATAATCATGCAAAGAATAAGCCCTACAAAATGAAGTGCTATAACCGGATACTTGTTTTTGTCTATTATCTTGGTTGTCATGACACATTGATTCTACCGCCCGCAAAGTTATAACATTTTTGCTGAAAACCTCGAGATGTTGTCCGCAAAGTGCTAAGGCTGAACGAAAAACAGAAAAATAGTTCTCCAAGAAAGAGACTTTCTTATGGATTTTGGCTACCTTTGTGGCTGAGAGGCAAAAAATAAGAACATATTATGGCAAAGATTACCGTTCAAAACACAGACATCAGCGTTGTCAAATACAACGAAGAAGATTACATCAGCCTTACAGACATGGCGCGAAGCCAATTTCAAGAGCATGTCATCTTCCGATGGCTTAGTCTGAAGAGCACCATTGAATACCTTGGCGAATGGGAAATATTGTATAATCCCGTTTTTAATTGTACCGAATTCGGTACAATTAAAAATGAAGCGGGAAGTAATAACTTTGTCCTTTCCGTGAAAACATGGATAGAACGTACCAACGCAATCGGAATACGGTCTAAGGCCGGGCGTTATGGCGGCACATACGCACACAGAGATATAGCCTACCATTTCGGTATGTGGATTTCTCCAAAGTTCCAACTGTTGCTTGTCAAAGAATATCAGCGCCTGAAAGCCGAGGAGCAGGCGCAGCTCGGCTGGTCGGCCAAACGCGAGCTGTCAAAGATAAACTACCGCATACACACCGATGCCATCAGGCAGAACCTCATCCCCTCGGAGGTAACGCCGGCACAGGCAAATATCATCTATGCCAACGAGGCCGACGTGCTGAACGTGGCGATGTTCGGCATGACGGCCCGCCAATGGCGCGAGGCCAATCCCGACAGCAAGGGCAATATCCGCGACTACGCCACCATCAATGAGCTTATCTGCCTGTCGAATATGGAGAACCTCAACGCCGTGTTTATCAGCCAGGGCCTGCCGCAGGGCGAACGCCTCGTAAGACTCAATCAAATAGCCATACAGCAGATGAGGGTGCTGGAGAGTGGCGACAATGATAGAAAATTGCTGAAATGAAAAAGTGGCAGTAGATATTGGATTGGATAAAGGTTAAGTTGATAAAGCCGAGAATGTCAAAGGAACCCAAAACGCAAAGAGGATGTGGGATTTATCGAACGCCCAAACAATATATTTTCCTAACAGGATATGGTAAGACAGGGTTTGGGTATTCTATGAGCTATCCTATAAAATTCGCTCCAATAGATTGTGATGATGTCGAATTCAATAATGTATTTGGTGAAGTTTTTATTGCCAGTAATCGCGATAAATACGAGGAGTTAACATCCGCACAGCTGATTAAAGCAATGAAACAGCGCTCATGGCGACAACTTCATAATCAATCGATGTATGTACACGTCCGACAAAATGATGCCGAAATCACGATTCTTCCAGCCCAATACAAAAAGAATGAGTGGGATTACGAACATTCTTTAACTTTTGACATTAGTAAAGACTCTATATACGACATTGTAAGCGAAGCCAGGAAACTCCTTGACAGTATTGAAATTGACTGACAAAAAAACAAATTATTTGAGCTACGATTGAAGGAATGAGCGGTCGTTGATAGTGTTAGCGAGAATGGCGGTTCTGTTCAAGCACTTTACGCATGACAACATAAAGGTTTTAGCGAGAATTGTATTAACTTTGTGGCACGGACAAAAGCATTAGGAGTATGAAGAAGTGGCAGAAAATATCGGGCATAGTAGCACTTGCTGTCTTGGCGATAATAAATTTCGTAATATATGAGTTGTCATATATGCAAACTATGTATATTAAAGGACACCCTTCTGTCGAAAGAGTCCTGTCCGATTCTCATGAAGCCTTATTGAATGTTGGGTATCTCTTATTGGCTAATTATCTCATTATAGTATTGTTGTTCATTTGCCTTTACAGGAAAGGAGGCAAGCGATGAAACTGACCGATAAACGATTTTGGATAACGTGGGGAGTGTTGCTCGTTCTCCTGTTCGGGTGTTGTATATCCGAGGGGTGGCGCGAAGATACAGCTTTGCTTGGTGTAGCTTATGCGCTGTCTCTGTTATCGACTTGGCTGTGCCATAGAGGAAGACCGAGAGTCGCCAATGTCAATTTGATTATGATGATTATATATAATGCGATATTGGCCTATAATATTGTTTTTAACAGCCAATATGGAGGCGGGCTGACATGGTGGTTTTACGCCTTGTTGCTAAACACAATCCATTCAATAGCATTGCTCACATTCGCAGTTGCGAGTAGAACAAAACAGAAAAAATAGGAATAAATATTATATGAATTATGATTCTGACAGAAAACAGACATAATATGTCATCAATACGTATCTTGACAATCGCGCTTTTCATGCTGCTTACGTGCAACGTCCGCATGGAGGCGCAATCAATGAAGATTCAATCAATAGAGGTTCAATCTATGGAGGTTCAATCTATGGAGGTTCAATCAATGGAGGCGCAATCGATGGAAGCGCAGGCGGACGAATTTCTGAGAAATATGCCGGCGGGGCTGCAGCACAGGCAGACGCTGGCTATCCTGAAAGCGATAGAGGGCGACAACGGCGAACTGACGGCTGTGCGCAACTCGCGCAACACCGAGCCGGAGTATTCCGACAACGTGGCGACAAGGATGCTCACGGAGACCATGCGGATATACGAGCCGAAGGACGGCAGCGCCGGGCGGCTCCCCGTGCTGCTGTATCTGCACGGCGGCGGATGGACATTCGGAAGCATCAACAGTTGCGGACGGTTCTGCAACGCCATGGCCGCGTCGGGCAAGATGAGGGTCGTTGCGCTCGACTACCGGCTGGCTCCCGAACATCCGTATCCGGCGGGACTTGACGACTGTATCAGCGCCGTGGAATATATCATCGGGCATGCGGACAGCTTGCTTATCGACACGAACCGCATCACCATCGGCGGCGACAGTTCAGGAGGAAACCTTGCGCTGGCCACGGCCTTGTCCGAACGGTGCCGCGACAGAATACACTCCCTCCTGCTGTTCTATCCCGTGACCAAGGCTTTCAACGACGGTTCGGAATCATGGCGGCTGTATGGCGAGGGCTACGGACTGGACGCACGGATTATGGAGGCCTTCAACCTGGCATATACGCTCAGGGCCGATGCCCATTCGCCAGCCATCAGCGTAGGCTTATGCAGCGACGCTGAACTTCAGGCTCTTCCCAAGACTCTGATTGTTGCGGCCGAGAGGGACATCCTGCGCGACCAAGGCAAGGAACTCGCGGAGCGGATGGGCGGCAAGGCCACGCGGATTGAATACAGTGGCGCGGTCCATCTGTTCATCACCGTACCGGGGCAGGAGGAGGCGTTCGACAGGGCCGTCGGCGATGCCGTAAGATTCATGGACTGACAGGTATATTGGGTATATCTGGGATAAAAATTGGGGATTTCTTATATATGCCTAAGGATGCCGAGAACTTAGCTAAGAGAATGGCAAATCCCGCTCCCGTCAGCAAGGCTGAAAAGGATGCGGCAAGAAAGGCGTACGAAACGTTCAAGGCCATAAGTACATTCTCAATGTAATTATGGACTTTGACAGATTTTCTTTCCGGCTGACAGATGCCGATACCAGAATAAAGTCATTCGATTGCAGTGATGCCGACTTGAATGACTTTTTATTTTCCGATGCAGCCAACTACTACAAGTCGATGATAGCGCTGACATATCTTCTCGAAGACAACGGTGCGGATAAGACGGCGGCATACTACAGCCTGCTGAACGACAAGATTGTCTTCGACCCTGACGAGAAAACATTTTGGAACCGTCTCAACCATCGTGTCGCCAACTCAAAGCGGCGGAAGGAATATCCGGCAAGGACAAACATTCCCCTACTCGGGCTATGTATTTCTACCTTATCAATTTCCCGGGATAGCGTTCCTTATTGGTGGCTAAATCAAACGTTCCGATAGCCTCTTATAAAACACCAAAGAGCCGTGACCGATATCGTATCCTCTGTCGGCCACGGCTCTTATGTTTTTCACATATACTATTCTTTTCTCCTCGCTCCCGTCACAATCTATAAACATTAACAAAGCTGCGGTTATAGTTTTGCAATCAATAAATATTGTACTTTTCAAAAATATGATGATATCAGTGAAAAAGAACAATTATAACGGAATGGAAGTCAGTCTCTTTTGCGATAGATATTGACGATATGGAATAGGATATGGTTGTATTCCATAAGGTGTTTGGGTAAAGCCTGTCATTACGATATATTGGGAGTAATTCTTTTCAATTTCTCTCAAACATAGTTCATAAATTTCTTTCTTCTCATTTAAATCCATCAAAGGTTGTGATAAGCTTCTCCTTATCGCATTGAGAATCAATATCAAATAGCATATATAAGTAGACATGTCATCATCTACAATCCTATGCTTTTCATCTATATGCTTGCCTACGATTCTTGATATGGCTTTTCTACGACTTCCTGTTTCCTCATATACTTTTACGAGATTCTGCAAGTCTGTTGCCATTTCTGATATTTCAGACATCCCATCAATCCATCTGTGCAATCCGAGATGATAGTTTGGAAATTGAGCGACTACGTTTCCTTGTATGTTGTTTTTCGACAACCTAAAAACCAATTTTCCATATCTCTGGGTTTCCATACATCCTGTTATCATATCACCTATCGAAGATATATTGTCCCATATGAGTTCGTATCTGAACGGTTGTTTAGAATTATGAGAGATTACTGTCGGCTTTTGAGGTAAGCCGGATTCATTTGAAACTCCTGTTTTAGGAGATTCTTGTTGCAATGAATCAACTTCGCTCTCATTTGCTGTTTTTTTTCTAAATATATTTCTCCACATAGCAGTTACTTTTATGGATGTACTTTGAAATGAATTGCCCATCCGCTTGTTGACATACTTGCAAAAGTAACCATCGGATCTATCTGTGCAAGTGGATTATTGGAACTTGCAAACAAGAAGCGGAATTGTTCTCCGTCCATTCTGCCGACATAAGTCTCGGTAATATAATCAGACTCATAATGCTGTAGTGGAGAGCGAAACACTGTTCCGTCTGTTTTCTGTACTATCAACTCGTTCTCTGACGCAAATGCTAATGCACCCTCAAACGACAAAATCTTATTATACATCCTCTTTTGAGCGGGATTAACTATTTTGTACAAGGGTGACATAAAAGTCTTGTACAATGACATTCTTAATGCTGGCATAATCTTATTGTTTTTTAATCAGGGAATTGTTCTTGATCTAACTCTATGTCTATATAAGTGCCCTCATAGGTTATATCACTCACTTTTAATCCGAAAATCTCCATTGAAGCACTGATTGTGCGATAATGTGCATCCAAATATCTGCCATAAATGGCAATAGAATCAATCCACCCTTCAGAATTCGGATAGAAATCAAAATTGTTCACTAACATACCTTGTTCTTCTTGATGAATCCTGACCATGCCTTCTGAGGTTGGAATGAAAGAAATGTCGAGACCTGCATAAATCTGACTCGTCTTCATTCCTTGACAAAGTTGCCGTAAGATGTTCTTGCAAGATTCGTTCATCAGGTTGCTTGAGTATCCAAACATATAAAATTGTTTTTTTAGTTTTTAAAAGTATTATCTCTTTTTTCAGAGGGGACCTGTCATAGTTCCGCTGCTTTATGATAAAGGATAACGATATAATTCGTTTTCAAAATATACACCGCATATACGGTTCTTTGACTATTAAAATATGTCTTTCATTTCATTCATAATATATTCCTCTGGTTTTCCAATTCCTGAATCCCATTTAAATTGTTCAATGCAGAAGCGTGGAACTGTATGCCACGTCTTAAAGTGAAGGTGGTAGGAATACCTCTGTAAGCAGATGTGGGTTAACAGCCCCACGCTATATGCGTGGAGACCATTACGCCCTTCTCTTGCTTACATGATTAAAGTTTCCTACGCTTTTCACTCACAAGAAGAAGACATAACGCCTCTTTTTTTCTAATAAAGTCGTGGAAAGAGTTTTCTCAATCCACTTGCAAAAATAATAAAATTCTGATGAATGACAATAAGAATAATCAGATTTATCAAAAAAAATAGATTTAAATTGTAATATTGCATAAATGCAAAAAAATCTGTGTTCTACACTCCTCAGCCGTTACTTCTCTGCGTTCGCGTCATCGTTGCTTGCGGCGGCATCCGTTTCTGGAGCGCCTCCGCTGTCGGCTTCCTGCTCTTTCTCCACCTGTTCACCCAGCTCTTCGAGATTTTTAATGTCTGCCAGCACCTTGTCCTTCGCCTCGTCAATCTTGGTTTGCGACTCGGTGTACCATCCGAAGGTGACGTCCAGTGCGATCTGCTTGCTCATCATGTCGCCCGTCGCCGTTGAAATCATCCTCGTCTTTCTCACCGCCGAACCAATCTTGGCCGCTGTCCCCAGCCGTCCCGTCTTGTTGTCGATGCCGGCGATTGTGTCGTATGCGTGGCTGTGTACCGAAATCTTAAAGATGGCGAGGTTGTCAATCTTCACCGAGTTTCCGTTGAGTAGCTGCTCGCGTATGCGCTTCGAGAAGTCCGTCTGTATGCCCTCAATTGTACCTGCTGAGAACGGCGTGTTGTGCTCTACCTTGTGCTTTGACATCAATGTATGCCGAGAGTCTCTTTGATTATCGGACGTACGTACCATTTCTTGTACTGCTCATTGTTGGGCCTGTTATTCAGGTACCATGTTAACTCTACCATAACCATAAAATTTTAAGAGTTTGATAACTAAGAAAACTCTCTCCCTCTGTTTTCCCGTCATGGTCTGCGTTGCGTGCGGAAAATTTATTTTATATAATGAAAAATACCGCCCCGAACGTGAAAGATATCTTGACGGACGTAAAAAAAATACCATTCGGAACGTGGAAGACTTTTTCCGGAACAGTGAGGGGCTTCTTCCAGAACGAATAGGCATCTTTCGGAATGAAGGGAAAACATTTTCCAAAACGTGGTACGGAAATGCCGCACGGGAACGGCGTACAGGTATCTGAGGTTTTGCGTGCTATATGGCAAAGTTTTCTGTAATCCCATTAGAGAAAGCTGTAGTACATATTAGAGAATCCTGTAATACCCATTACAGAAAGCCGGGGTATGCGACAGGGGAGTTATATAGTAGTGGAAAAAACGATCAAGCCGCGGTTTGCGGATATCGCTCCAATGCCGCGGTTTTCCGCTTCCTGTCTCCAATATATTATATGTCGCGTACATTATATATTATAACCGTACGCAATCCCACGGTAAATGTTTTAAAGGAAATTTTCTACGCATCCGGCGGCAAATTCATTGCACAGCCTGTCTGTAATACAGAAAATATACTTACCTTTGCTACCTGTAACCAACATTCCTTTCTTGCGCCGTATCTTTACGGTACGGACAGGGCAACAGAGGATTAACCGTATGAATATGAAAAAACTGCCAGCGCCGCCCGACCTTGTAACGTTCAGAAATTGAAAAGATAAAATATTGAGGATATAAAGTTATTGGAACATCCAAAAATTGGCGGCTTGGGGATAATTTTGTATTTTTGCAATCAGAAACAAAACAAAAGGCAAAAATATGACTTTATACCCAAAACTGATAACGGACGCACTCGCCACGGTGGTGTATCCGGGTACGAAAAAGAATCTCGTGGAGAGCGAGATGGTTGCGGACAACCTGCATATCGACGGCATGAAGGTGGAGTTCTCGCTGATATTCCCACGCGAGACAGACCCGTTCCTGAAGTCTACGCTGAAGGCTGCCGAGGCTGCAATACACTATCACGTGAGTAAAGAGGTGGAGGTGAACATCACGACCGAGTTCAAATCGGCACCAAGACCGGAGGTGGGCAAGCTGCTTCCACAGGTGAAGAACATCATAGCCGTAAGTTCCGGCAAGGGCGGCGTGGGCAAGAGCACCGTCTCGGCAAACCTTGCTATCGCGCTGGCACGCCTCGGCTACAAGGTGGGACTGCTCGACACCGACATATTCGGACCGTCCATGCCAAAGATGTTCGATGTGGAGGATGAGCGTCCTTACGCCGTTGAGAAGGACGGCAGGCAGCTCATAGAGCCGATAGAGAAATACGGGGTGAAGCTGCTGAGCATCGGCTTCTTCGTCAACAAGACCACGGCGACGCTGTGGCGCGGCGGAATGGCGACATCGGCATTGAAGCAGTTGATTGCCGACTCGGACTGGGGAGACCTCGACTACTTCATCCTCGACACGCCTCCGGGCACAAGCGACATCCATCTGACCCTGCTTCAGACACTCGCCATCACCGGAGCAGTAATAGTAAGTACGCCGCAGAGTGTTGCCCTCGCTGATGCACGCAAGGGCATAGATATGTACACGAACGACAAGGTGAACGTGCCGATACTCGGTCTGATAGAGAATATGGCTTGGTTCACTCCTGCGGAACTTCCGGAAAATAAATACTACATCTTCGGTAAGGACGGATGCAAGAACCTTGCACAAGAAATGAACATCCCGTTGCTCGCACAGATACCGCTCGTGCAGAGCATCTGTGAGAATGGCGACGCGGGCAAACCGTCGGCTCTCGATGAAAACTCAATCACCGGTCAGGCGTTCCTTTCACTTGCCCAGTCGGTCGTAACGGTGGTGAACCGTCGCAACAAGGAGCTTGCTCCGACAAAGATTGTGGGGGTGAAGAAATAAAAAAAAGAGGTCTTAGACCTCTTTTTTTATTATCGCATTCTTCCTCGCATTAATTATCTGATAGCGATAAACGATGCAGGCGGTGATGAAATATATACCGGTTTGCAGCCAAAGGGCATGATATTCGGGCTCGATTTCACTGAGCGTGCCACCCATTGAACTAATCGTGAGGAAGCCACGCACGCCGAATGTCGAGGGGATGAGCCATGAAACGCCCTGCCATATACCGGGAATGTTGGACTGCGGCCAACTGATTCCGGTCATAAACAGGAATGGAACTGACGTGAAGACCACAAGCAATATGACATTCTCGCGATAGCGCACAAGGCACGAAAGGGTCATTCCAAAAAAGATGCAGGCCAAGAGGAAAGGTATCATAAGGCCGACCATGTCCTGCCAATGGGGCAAGGCTGTGAACGAGAAGAACCTCGGCACGGCGAGAGTGATATATGCCGCCATCACCGCATATATCATAAAGTAACACATAGACTTGCCAAACACGATGCGGAAGATGCCGTTATAGCGGCGGCTCACGGGTACAAGTTCCTTGAAACGGTTATTCTCACGAGCCGTTCCGGCAGAGAGTCCGATACCGAGCATTAGCGTTTGTTGCAAAATAAGTATGAGGACGGCCGGCAGCAGAGCACTGCCATAGCCTCCGGCAGGGTTGAAAATCTGCACCTCCTCAACCTTTATAGGTTCGGTATTCAACTCATCATCATAGTTGGTGAAGCCCATTGCCTTTGGTTTCTGAATCTCCTTGTTTACTTCCATCGACACTGCCTGGGCCGTCTGATATATCGCCTTATACGTAAGCATGAGCGACATATCACAATAGACACTCACTCTGGCCTGCTCGCCACGCTGTATACGCGACTCATAATCAGAAGGGAAATAGAGTACTCCACGCGCTTCCTGATGGCCGATGAGAGCCTGCGCCTCGACAAGATTGTTGCAATAGTACGCCACTTTCACATCGGGCGAAGCATCGAAATTGCGGATGAACTGCCTGCTCGACTTGGAATGCGACATATCGACAACCACAACGGGTACCTCGCGCACTACTTCATTGGTGTAAATCCACGAGTAAAGCAACGGATAGAGTATCGGAACGAGTACAAAGAATATCAGAACGCCCTCGTCTTTCAACGTGTTCTTCATCTCATACGCCCAGATATAGCACATATCATGCACGCCCTCGTGTATCGTTTGGAAGAAATTTTTCAACTTGTTCATACCCTTTTTAGTTTCCTACGGAATGTATTCATACTCTAACATTGCCTTGCGGAGATGCCACAAGGTGAGACAAGGCAGCATAAAAAACGCTACCAGCACCACGACATTCATCCATACATCTATCAGCGGATAGCCGTTAAAGATGCAGACCTGATATATCATGTAGTAATGACGCAACGGGAAGAGCCACGACATGGCCTCTATCATCGGGTCCATAGCAAACACCGGGAACGTAGCGCCGGATAAGGAGAAGCCCAATACCGCCCACAACGAGCACATACTCATGGCCATTCGCAACGAGGGCATCAGTCCAAACATGAACACTCCGAACCCCTGCGCGCCGAGAACCGACAACAGTCCGAGCAACATGATGATGCCGACACCGCCCGGATGGGGAAAGGCGAGATGGCCAAAGGTGTACCACAAGAAGCCATACATGATGCTGAGAAACACGAGAAACTGCGGAAGGAGCTTTCCAACGACGGCCACAAAGATGTTGTCGCCGGCCATTGCAAGCCATTCACGGGATGTGCCAAACTTTAGTTCGTTGCCTATTGAATATACGGTAATAAGGAAAATAAACAACATCAGAATGCCCGGAATCATCACCGAGCTAAGATATATGTTGTAGTTTCCCCACGGATTGCCTACCATGTGGAGGTCTATGAGCGTGGGTTGGAGAAAGGCTTCTATCTCCTTCTCTGTCTTGCCAAGTGCCGACAGCTTTGCCGCACCGATTCCTGCAGCCCCCAACGAGGTCACGGTCTTCATGTCGCGGAACGTCAGACTGCCTGCCACCATCGAAACACTACTATAATAGAACGACATATCCGGCTGTCTGCCCGACTGCATCTTGGCTGTCGTACCGCGCGGGATATAGAGAAATGCGTATATCTCGCCACGTTGAATGGCCTGCCGCGCCTCATTCACATTATTATAATATGCGGCCACACGGGTTGTCTGGAATGCGTCAAGCCGCCGTATCATAGCGCGCGTCGTGGCCGTTTTGTCAAGGTCGATAACTCCACACGGCATATTTTCAGGCTCTCCCTCGCCCATCAACGACGTAAAAAAGAACGTTACGAGTACAGGAAACACAAGCATACAAAACCAGTATATCGGATTGTGTGCCAATATACCGCATTCGCGCAACGCTATTCTATATATATTTTTTAAGCCATTCATTGTCTATTTTTTAGAGGTTAGAAGTAAGAGATGAGAGGTGAGAGAAATGCCTTCTTAGCGTGTCTTGGCCACAACAAGTTGCGACCCTACATCGCAAGGGTATTGCCAGAACTCCCGAACTCCCGTCTACTGCCTTCTGAAGACCAGCGTCATTCCCGGCCGTAACCCGTCAAATTTGACTGTCGGACGAGCTTTTACCTCAAACGTTTTCAGGTCGTATTGCCCTGTAGTCTTCGTCGCTTTCCACGTGGCATAGCTTCCCTCGTCCTTCAAATTGAAGACCCTCATATCCACTTCCTTGTCGAATGCAGGCACAAAAGCCTTGAACGTGCTACCTACTTTCATACCGCGGAGTTGGTCCTCGCGCACGTTGAACACACCCCACATATCGTCCATCATCGAAATCGTCATTATCGACGAGCCCATACCAACGAGTTCGCCCTCCTTAACGTTGATGGTACTCACCTCACCGGCAACCGTTGCCACCTGAACGGTCTCACGAAGCACCGACTTCACCACATCGACGGCACTCTTGGCAGCCTGCGCCTGCTTTTGTACGGCTCGCTTTTCCTGCTCGCGCGCACCGTTTTTCACGATCTCATACTGCGCCTTTGCCGTTGCCACCTGAGCCTCCGTAACCTTGTATGCTGTAAGAGCCTCATCGCGTTTCTGAGCACTCATCACTCCCTCGTCATAGAGTCGCTGTATTCGGGTATAAGTATTATGAGCCAGTTCCTTTGCCGACTCGGCCTGCTGCAATATCTGACGTGAGGCTTCAATAGCTTCCTTACGCGCTCCGGCATTGGTAAGGTCGCTTATGGCATCGGCCGCTCCCTCGGTAGCCTCAGCCACTTTCTGCTGCGCATTAGCCTCGGGTATCTCCAAAATGGCAAGCGTATCGCCCTCTTTAACATAGTCGCCCTCTTTTACGCGAAGCTCCAACAAACGGCCGGGCAGTTTGCATGACACGCGATACTCCGACACTTCTACCTCGCCCTGAATGATTTCCTCACCGCGATCGAGCGCGAAAAAGCCTATCACGGCTACTGTAATGACCACTGCCGTAAAACCTATTACGGCGAGAAGGATATTGGTGTGTTGTGATTTTGCTGACATAATTGTTATTTCTTTAATGAAGTAGTAAGGAGTTTGTTGTAAGGAGATTCGTATATTACCATCCCGATTCCACTTCTTACGCCCTTCTTTATTCTTTAATATTTATATTGTCTACTATGGTTTTCCTTAATATATTGCTCTCCCGGCTACGGGAAAATTACTCTCCCAATGCTTTCCTCAATGATATATCTGCCAGTTTGAGTTCTATCTCGGCATCGGTCTTATGGGTCTTGGCCTGCTGCCAGGCTGTCTGCGCGGCCATAACGTCGGTTACGGTCATCACACCCTCGCGGAAACCGACATTGGCGCAGCGCAAATTCTCCTCCGCGCTTGCCATGTTCTTAGTCGCCGTGGCAAGCCGTTTGCGGGCCTCGCTCACCTTGAATCGGTTCTGTTCCACCTGCAAGGCCATCTTCTCGCGCACGTCATCGAGTTGCAACTGGGCTATGCGTGTGGCCGAACGAGCCGCATTTATCTTGTATTTGCCCTCGTTCCAGCTCCATATCGGCACCTGAACGACAAAGCCCACGGTCCACATCCCACGGAATTTGCGCTCAAAACTATTGAAGACGCTGGGATTAGAGGTAAGGAATCCACCCGTGAGAGCTACATGGGGAAGATATGCCGCACGCACGAGTTTCTCGGTCTGGAGGCTCATGTCGACGGCGTTCTGCAACAGACGGGTCTCCGGCCGGCGCGAGAAAAGAGTGTCGGTGGGGATATCGGGCATGATGCCGGAGTTGTCGATGGTCTCCTTCTCTTCGTCGGCCAGACACACATCACCGTTGAGTGGAAGTCCGCAGAGCTGACACAGTAGCATCTTGGCAAGCGAGACACCGTTGTCTACCTGCGTGAGCTGCATCTCGGCATCGTTCACCGCCACATCAACCTTCAGTCCGTCGGCTCTCGTGGCAACACCCTCGTCAATCATCTTATGCACGTCGGCATTGAGTTTCTTCACTAACGAGAGATATTCCATAGCCAGACGCTGCTTGTTCTTCAACGAAACGGCCAGCCAGTAGGCGTTGTCGATGGCATAAAGGGTATTCACCCGTGTGTTGTCGATATTGTTATCGGCCATGCTTTCGCCTATCCGCGCCATTTCGTTGGCCGCCTTTATCGCACCGCCCATATAGACTGGCTGTGTCACCATGATGCTCGCACTCATCACGTGCTTTGTGTCGGTCTTCAGGGCATCGCGCAGTGTGTTGCCGATATCATTGCCGGCCTGTGCCAACGGTCCGCCAATCTGGCCGAGCAATGAGCCAAACTTCTGTGCCATATCGGGCGTTATAAGTCCCTGCTCCACCATCCCGCCAACGATGCCGTTGAGTTGTGAGCCTACCGTTCCGGCCGCGTTGGTGCCAAGATTGCTCAGGGCCGACTTCTGTTCTCCGTTTAGCAGTGAAATCTCGCGGCTGAAATACTGATAGCCTGCGAGTCCGTCGACGCGTGGAAGATACTTTGTCTTGGCAGCCTTTCTGGTGTTTTCGGCCACTTCCCGACTTATTTTTGAGGCCTGCAACTGCTTGTTATTGTCCAACGCGAGCTGCCGGCAGCGCTCTAACGACAGAGTTTCCTGCGCCGTGGATGCCAGTGCCTGAGCGACAAGCAGAATTATAATAAACAATTTTCTCATATTCAACACTCTGTGATAAAACATCTTACAATATATTATTCGCACTAAATTAACTCTGCTGCAAAGTTAAATCTTTTTCCTTAACACCCATCTTAAATAGTTTTCTCAACTATTAACAACACTAAAATGTTATATTTTTAAGGAAAAACAGAACAATATTTAGATAAAGAAAAGAGGAAATATGAAGAGTTTTGGATAACTTTTCATATTTCCTCAATCATAACTAACTCTTCAAGTTAGTCTTGCGTCAGTTCTGACATCTGCTTGAACAAGGCTTTAGCACGTGAAACGAATGAATCCTGGAAAGTCCCCCATACTTTAGGCTTATGTTCATATCCGATATGGGGCTCTTGCTCAGGCTGCTTATCCTCATCTGCCGGAAGCTCATCATCCTCATCCGGAGCAGCCGTATATACATCCTCAGCAGGCGTTTCGATATATTCCGCAACCTCCGGCTCCTCTCCCGTGGTTATCGTGAAAGGAATGTTGTCGGCCGATGGTGCTACTTCCGGCTCTTCGTGGCTCCCGACAAGCGGCTCAATACGGTGATAAGGCTTATAGAGCGAACTTATCATCTTGTCATAATACTCCTCATCACTATACGCATTGCGCGCCAAGAAATCATCCTCCAAGCCGGTGGCGAGAATCGTTACCTTTGCATCATCGTCCAAAGAGTCGTCATCCGACACACCCCAAATGACGTCGATATTTGGGTGAAGTTCGTTCATGAAGTCGTCAATCTCGCTCATCTCCTTCACCATCAACGGCATCTTCTCGCTCGTCGAGATGTTCATGAGTATCCGTTTGGCCTTGCCTATGTCGCTACCATAAAGCAATGGTGAGTCGAGAGCATCGATGAGGGCGCGCTCCACACGGTGTTCACCGCTTGAACGGCCTATAGCCATGATTGCCCCGCCGCCTCCGCGCATCGTGGTCTCCACGTCGCAGAAGTCAAGATTGATGTCGCCTTCCATCGTTATAAGCTCCGAGATAGACCTGGTGGCGTTGGCGAGGATCTCGTCGGCGCGTCGGAAAGACTCCTTCACGCTCATTCCAGAGTCCGAATAGATGTCGCAGATGCGTTCGTTGTTGATAATCAGCAGTGCGTCTACGTTCTTCCGCATTTCCTCAACGCCCTTCAGCGCCTTTATTATCTTCTTCCTTTTCTCGAAATAGAACGGTATCGTCACCACGCCAATGGTCAGGATGCCTTTCGACTTGGCCACATTTGCCACCACGGGAGCGGCTCCCGTACCTGTCCCGCCGCCCATTCCGGCCGTAACGAAGACCATCTTTGTGCCATCGTCTAAAAGTTTCTTTATCTGTTCTATACTGTATTCGGCAGCCTCGCGCCCTACATCGGGATTGGCTCCGGCCCCGAGTCCTGTTACGCCGAGCGGCACCTTCACCGGCACGGGCGACCCTGCAAGCGACTTAGAGTCGGTATTGCATACGGCAAATGTTACACCGACAATACCTTCGTTATACATATTGCGCACGGCATTGCAGCCGCCTCCGCCCACGCCTATCACCTTTATGATGTCTACGGTCTTGTCCTCCACCGGCCCGAAGTC
The DNA here is from genome assembly GCA_900547005.1 of uncultured Prevotella sp. Lineage (GTDB taxonomy): Bacteria > Bacteroidota > Bacteroidia > Bacteroidales > Bacteroidaceae > Prevotella. The sequence goes on along the minus strand of URER01000046.1, from coordinate 382 downwards.
AATCATAAAATCTTGCATTTCATTCTCTTTCTGCTCTATATCTATCATTTTGTTTCCGTGTTTATTTATCTATAATCACATTTCCACCACGCCTTTTTGATGTATCTATACATTTCAATACATCATTTCCCACAAATTTACACATTTTCGACACACCATGACATTATTATTGTATGCTAATTTACATGATTTAATGATTTTTTACAAAGCCCATGACTTCCATCCCAACACTAAAAACAAATCCTCACCTCTCTTGCAGATATTCCCTACAAGGCAGGCGAGGTCTTCAAATGCGTAACCACCACAGCACTTTGATGAAATAAAACAGGTTCATCCGACATTTCGAGTGATGCGACAGTCATGCAAGGCATAGAGCCTTAGC
>URER01000045.1 GCA_900547005.1 uncultured Prevotella sp. | reverse complement strand
TGACCCCATGCGTGACAGGCATGTATTCTAACCAACTGAACTAACGCACCATAATGTTGTCCTCTGACTTTTGCGGTTGCAAAGGTATAACTTTTTTCTGATTCAACCAAAACAATATAGACTTTTTTTACAAAAAATATTGCAATAGTGTCGCTTTTACGTATCCATTCGGACTAAGTAGCCAATCTGAAAGCTCTGCAGTCTGTCGGAATCCGGCCTCCGTGAACATACGTATCGCCACTTTATTATTAATATCCGAACAGGCGTAGAGCTGATGCATATTGAGTGTATTGCGGGCGTAAGCCATCAAAGCGGTAAGTGTGCGCGCGCCATACCCCCTCCCCCGATATCCTCGCTTTATCACGATGCCCACCTCGGCACGCAGATGACGCGGATCGAAGTTGACAAGGTCTACAATACCCACTGTTTCCGGCTCATCGGCCACGGTCTCTATTATCAGGCGGAGCTGCTTGTCTGCATAAATATCGTTTGTTACGGAAGCCATATAGTCGCGCAAGACATATCGGGAATACGGCACGTTGGTGGTTCCTGCGCTCCATATCGTCTCGTCGTTCTCAATATGATAAAGCAAATCGAGGTCTTCCGGCTCCATAGCTCTGAGCCTGATGTCGGCATTATCTATATCCATAGGCTGATATTATATTAAGGAGAGACATCGCTCTCGGTAATGATTTTGCCCGTCAGGCTGCTATAAGTGCCTATGAAGACGTTGCGCATGGGACAGCGGGAGAACAACTCGAATATCATGTCATAGCTGTATGCCTCTACATCATATATTATATAGGTGATGCGGTCAGGCTTTCCCGTAACCAAACCGAGATGGCCGTTGGGCTTGCTGTCGGCATCGGCGATATAGAATGAGGCTGACAGACCGTTGATGTCGGCAATCTTGCGACAGTGTTCCATCGACTTCTGCGGGCCGATAAAGACGTAGTCGGCAGCCTTGCGAGGCCGGATGGAACTGAAGCCTAACGACTTGCGCATCTTGGAATAGAGCATTCTAACGAGAGCGAAGACAGCTTTGATATAGATAGCGAGCTTTATCGGTATACTGAGGAGCAGGCTGAGATGGCCGTAGTGCTTACGGAAGAAGATGAGCATGGCTTCGTAGAACACGTGAACATAGCGGAAAGATGACTTATGGGTACTCTCGCCCTTGTAATGAAGGATGCGGTATGGCATATACCAGTTGTGGTAGCCTCCTTTAAGAATACGGTAAGAGAGATCAATGTCCTCGCCATACATAAAGAAGTCTTCGTCAAGGAGTCCCACTTCGTCGAGCACGCGGCGGCGCAAGAGGCAGTAGGCTCCGCTCACAACATCTATTTCAACCGGCTTATCCCAGGGGAGACAACTCATATAATACTTCCCAAACTTGCGGTGGCGCGGGAAATACTTGCACAGACCTATCATCTTATAGAACGCAGTCATGGGGGTGGGCAGTCCGCGACGCGACTCCATCGCGCTTGTTCCGTCGCTCTTGAGCATCTGCACGCCCAAACTGCCGGCATCGGGATGGGCATCCATGAAGGCGAGACTGTGCCGGATAGTGTCCTCTCCTACTATAGTATCGGGATTGAGGAGCAGCACATAGTCGCCCGAACTTTGCTTTATAGCGATATTGTTGGCCCTCGCAAAACCAAGATTGTGGGCGGAAGCGATGAACTTCACTTCGGGAAAACGCTCTTTAAGATATTCTACGGAGTTGTCGCGCGAATGGTTGTCGATGACAAAAACTTCGGATTCGACACCGTTGAGACTGCGCCGGAGGGAATAAAGACACTGTTCGAGGTAGTATCTTACATTATAGCTTACTATGATAACACTTAGTTTCACTGTTGTTGCGTGTTATCGGTGGTTTCATACAGGCACCGTCCCAACGACGGATATATCATGAACAGGCACAGGAACAGGATGATGGCCATATAGCCGAACGACACATCGAGTCCGAACTGGTAATAGAACAATGTGTCGAGAACCAACGGAACGCACAACATCATCATGCGCAGCGTGCCAAGCCACAGCAAGCGGGATGGCGCGGCGGCAGGGTCGGCCGTAAGATAGCGTGCTATGTGGCGGATTTTGAACAGGTAAAGGGCTAACGGGATGAAACAGATGGTAATCATTTCCATGACAAACGCGGAAACGAAAACGGCATTTCCGCAGTCGAACCATCCTCCTGACTCGACCGTCCCAGTCTCGAACAATACTATGATAAGCAGTGCGACGAGCAGAAAGCCCACCATTTCGCACATAAGAATATTCCTCGTCCTTCGCATTTTTAATGTCTTAGTTGTTTAATGGGGTGCGGTTAATAATGCTTCTGCCGAGCGTTACCTCGTCAGTATATTCCAATTCGTCGCCAACGGATATGCCCCTGGCTATGACACTGAGCTTTACGCCCGTCTGAGCGAGCTTGCGCGAGATATAGAAGTTGGTGGTATCGCCCTCCATCGTACTCGCCAAAGCTAATATCACTTCGTTAACGCCATCCTTGACACGGTCTACAAGCGAGTCAATCTCCAAGTCGGCCGGCCCTATCCCGTCCATCGGCGAGATGATTCCGCCCAGCACATGATACAGCCCGTGATATTGTTGGGTGTTCTCAATGGCCATCACGTCGCGGATATTCTCGACGACGCAGATCGTGGAAGAATCGCGGCGAGGGTCCGCACATATAGGGCAGACCTCGTCATCGGAGATGTTATGGCACACACGGCAATACTTGATGTCGTGCCGTACACGTACCACCGCATCGGCAAACTCGCCAACCGCCTCACTGTCTTGCCTCAACAGATGCAAAACCAAGCGAAGCGCAGTCTTGCGCCCCACACCCGGCAGCTTGGCAAACTCGCCAACAGCCTTTTCGAGCAACTGCGAAGGATAACGGTTTGTCATTAATCGTCGAAGAGATAAATGCCCACACCGACCTTAAATCCAATCTTGGAGTAATCGCTATGATTCTTGAACGACTGGTCGTAATAGATTGCCGGTTCTATCGTTACAGAGCGGTTGATGAAGAAGGCGTAGCCCACTTCGAGTCCCGGCATCACGTCGTTGTAGTCGTGGTTGGCGTGAATCAGCTTGCCGTTGACCCCGAGGTACAATCCATTCTGAATGATATAATAGCGCGCGCCGACACCGACAGAGACACGGTCGGCCACTTCGTCGCTGCCACTATGCTCATACGACGCCATACCTAAAAGCATCAGGTTGTCGGCAACAAGGTATCCACCCTTAGCTTCTATGCCAAGATTGAACTTTTCAGCACCACTATAACTCATGTCAAGTCCTGTAAGAGAGGCTCCCAAATAGCCCTTTCCCTCTTGGAACTGCGCATTTGCGGTAACAACCATCATCAATGCGACGAAAAGCAATGTCAGTTTCTTCTTCATACTATAAATGTATTATGGTTAAAAAATCATTGTCTTCAGCCCCTTATATATAATAAGGTATAGATTTTCTGTCAACTTGTTTACCCGTCAACCCTACTCCTAAACCATACAACGAACCATATCAGCGCAGCCAATGTTACGCCTCCGCCCAACGGATAGGCCACGACCGCATCGAGTCCGAACGCCTGTTTCGAGACAAAAAGGAACGTGCTGCACACAGCAGTCATAAAGAGTGCGGGGATAAGCGTAATCAAATAGGGTTTGTTTTCACGGACGAGATATGACGTAAGAGTCCAAAGCGTGATGACGGCAAGTGTCTGGTTGGCCCAGCCGAAGTACTGCCAAACGACATTAAAGCCGTCGGGGTTCTTCACCTGCCACAAAAGGAACAATATAGAGACTACAAACATCGGCACACATATAGCCAACCGGCGGGCGATGGACTTCTGCTCAATGTGCAGGAAGTCGGCGATGATGAGTCGTGCGCCACGGAAAGCGGTGTCTCCACTCGTTATCGGAGCTGCCACGACACCAAGCAAAGCGAGTATTCCGCCTACCACGCCAAGCCAATCGTTGCAGATGATGTTGACAACAGACGGCGCTGAGGTCTTCGCCCCATCGGTTACACCGGCCAAAATCTCATAACCCGGAGTGCCGGCATTATAGAAGAAGTACATCGAAACGGTTGCCCAAACAAGCGCGACCACACCTTCGGTAATCATAGCTCCATAGAAAACGGGACGCCCCATCTTCTCGCTCTTCACGCAACGGGCCATCAACGGACTTTGCGTTGCGTGGAATCCGCTTATGGCTCCACAGGCAACGGTGATAAACAGGCAGGGAAATATATTGTCGGTCATGCCAAAATGTTCCGCGCCCATATTGCCAATACCGTCCCAAAGTTCGGGCAACTGAGGCATCTTGATGTAAAGACACACGAGAAGAGCCAGCGCCATGAAGAGAAGAGAGAAGGCAAAGAGCGGATAAACCTTACCGATAATCTTGTCGACCGGCAACATCGTGGCAAAAACATAATAAACAAAGATTATGATTATCCACATTCCGAAATCACCCCAAAGGCCTTTCAAAATCTCGGCAGGGCTATAAACGAACACCGAACCGACGAGAACGAGCAGCAAGATAGAGAAAACGAGCATGATTGTCTTTGCCGTATTGCCGAGATACTTACCCACAAGCTCGGGCAAGCCCACTCCGTCGTTGCGGATAGAAAGCATTCCGCTTAGATAATCGTGCACCGCACCGGCGAAGATACAGCCGAAGACTATCCACAGATAGGCCGCAGGACCGAACTTAGCACCCATTATCGCACCGAAAATCGGACCTGTTCCGGCGATATTCAGAAACTGAATCATGAAAACTTTCCAGTTTGGCAGCACGATGAAATCCACGCCGTCGTTCTTTGCCACCGCGGGGGTAACACGGTCATCGGGCGAAATAACGCGCTCCACGAAGCGTCCGTAAAGTAAATAGCCTATTACTAAAGCTATTAAAGATATGGTAAACGTTATCATCTTATTATGTAAATATCTGTGGCAAAGATAATGCAAACGAGCGCAAAGAGAATATATTCTAAATTTGCCGAGTGCAGTTTATCTTATGCAAAGGTAGTGCAAAATTTTGGAATAAGGAAAACTTTTCATACCTTTGTAAGAAATATTGCAAATAATGAAGAAGGTAACGACATTCATTTTATTATCTTTTCTATTCGCTTGGGCCAATCTTCCGTTATGCCAAGCGACACAATCCCCTACAAATTATCAGCATCCCAAACACGAGGTAAGGGCAGTCTGGCTCACCACAATAGGCGGTATCGACTGGCCACACTCCTACGCCCGCACCGAATCGGGCATTGCAAAGCAGAAGAAGGAACTGACGGACATCCTCGATAAGTTAAAGAAGGCGAACATAAACACCGTGCTTATACAAACCCGTGTACGTGCCACTATGATTTATCCGTCTGACTTTGAGCCGTTCGACGGTTGCCTGTCGGGCAATCCGGGCGTGTCGCCGGGCTACGACGCACTTCGTTTCGCCATCGAAGAGTGCCACAAACGAGGTATGGAATGCCATGCCTGGGTCGTAACGATACCGATAGGAAAATGGAACGGAGCCGGATGCCGCAACCTGCGACGCACACAGCCACGCCTGCTAAAGCGGATTGGCGACGAGGGATTTATGAATCCGGAGGCCGACGGCACAGCGGAATATATAGCAAAACTATGTCGCGAAATCGTGAGACGGTATGACGTGGACGGCATACACCTTGACTACATCCGCTATCCGGAGACATGGCGCATCACCGTTCCGCGCTATCAGGGCCGAGAATACATCACCCGCATTGTGAGGGCCACGCACGATGCCGTGAAAAGCGAGAAGCCGTGGGTGAAGATGAGTTGCTCGCCGATAGGCAAATTCTGCGACCTGACGCGCTATTCCTCTAACGGATGGAATGCCTACGACAAAGTTTGCCAAGACGCGCAAGGCTGGCTGCGCGACGGACTGATGGACCAGCTCTACCCGATGATGTACTTCCGCAACAACCAGTTCTATCCCTTTGCAATCAACTGGAGCGAAGGCAGCTATGGCAAGACTGTGGTTCCGGGACTTGGCATTTATTTTCTCGACCCGCGGGAGGGCAAATGGCAGCTCGGCGACATAACGCGCGAAATGCACTTCCTGCGCCAAATCAGACTGGGACACGCCTTTTTCAGAAGCAAATTCTTCACCGACAACACGAAGGGGCTGTACGATTACGTAACGGAATACATCAACCAATATCCCGCCCTCGTTCCGCCAATGACATGGATGGGGGCGAAACGGCCCGCAGCACCGAAGTCTTTGCGTGTGGAATACGGCGGAAGTACGCGATTGGAATGGTCGGGCAGTACACCTTATTATAATATATATAGCTCACGCGAATATCCCGTCGACGTGAACGACGCACGCAATCTCGTGGCACAAAGGGTGGAAAGGAAGTCGCTCGTGATAGGAACAGACCAAGAACGCTTCTACGCGGTAACAGCAATGGACCGCTACGGCAACGAGAGCAAGGCCGTGCAGAGCTACCAAAACGCCGTCCCGAACACGAAAAACAATCTGAAGCACGACGGAAAGACGCTCCGACTGCCCAAGAACGGCAACATCCTCGACGCTGATTACATAACCATCGAGACCGTACAGGGAAATGTCGTAGCCACGCGTCCATGCAAAAACGGAAGCGCAAACATCGCCGACATCAGGAACGGCATATACATCGTGCGCAGCCTGAACAAGAAAGGACAGACTCACAGACTGGGATATTTCATCGTGAGGCGGTGAGAAAAACGGCCGTTTTTGCTTGAGGAATAAAAGAATTTACATATTTTTGTAACAGTAAAATAAACGTAACAGACAAAGATTATGATTACATTTCCATGCTGCAAGATAAACCTCGGACTGAACATCGTCGCAAAACGCGAAGATGGTTTCCACGACATCGAGACAGTATTCTACCCCATCCCCCTCTGCGACGCACTCGAGATAAAGAAGATGGACGAGCAGTTTCCGTCGGAATACCCATGCGACCTGAAGGTAACGGGTACGGAGGTTGACTGCGACGAGCGCAAGAATCTGATTACGAGGGCTTACAACCTGATAGCCAAAGACTTCCAACTACCCCGCATCCACACTCACCTGTACAAGCGGATACCGCAACAGGCGGGTCTCGGAGGTGGGTCTGCCGATGCCGCATATATGATAAGACTGCTTGACGAGCGTTTCCGACTGAACATGGGCAACGCCGAAATGGAACGCTATGCGGCCATGTTAGGCTCCGACTGTGCATTCTTCATCACGGCCGAACCGGCATTTGCCACGGGAAAAGGCGAGGTTCTGTCGCCGATAAATGACGGGTCGGAAGGCTTGGACGATTATTTCATTGCTATCGTAAAGCCCGACATCGCCGTCTCTACAGCCGAGGCCTACGCATCGATAACGCCGAAGAAGCCTGCAAAATGCTGCCGCGACATCGTTCTCCAACCAATAAGCACGTGGCGCGAAGAGCTTGTCAACGATTTTGAGGAACCGGTATTCGCAAAGCATCCTACCCTGAAAGACATCAAAGACAGGCTCTATCACGAAGGCGCGCTATACGCACAGATGAGCGGAAGCGGCAGTGCGCTGTTCGGAATATTCAAGAACCGCCCAACCTGTTTAGATAAAGTGTTCGGCGACTGCTTCGTGTGGGTGTCGGAATAAGGAATAACACGGAAAAGAACAAAAATAGTTTTACAGATGGATAATCCAAAAGAGTTGCTGCCTGTAACCGACGAAAACGGCAACGTAACGGGCTGCATAGACCGCAAGACGGCGCATAGCGGCAGCAAGATATTGCATCCGGTGGTGCATCTGCACGTGTTCAACAGCCGTGGCGAGCTGTACTTGCAGAAACGCCCCGACTGGAAGGACATCCAACCCGGCAAATGGGACACGGCAACAGGCGGACACGTGAGCTACGGAGAGGGCATCACAGAGGCTTTGAAACGTGAGGTAGAAGAGGAAATCGGTATAGCCAACTTCGCACCAGAGCCTTTGGGACGCTACGTTTTCGAGAGCATAGTGGAGAAAGAACTGATAAACGTGTTCCGGACAACATACGACGGCGACATCCGCCCCAACGCGCAAGAGCTTGACACCGGCCGCTTCTGGAGCAGAAACGAGATAATAGAGAACATAGGTAAGGGCGTTTTCACTCCCAACTTTGAGAATGAATACCGCAAATTCTTTATGTAGAATAAGTACTATGGCTCAGTACTCAAGTAATTCAGGCCAAGTACTCGAGTATCGGGGCTTTAGTACTCGAGTAATCCGGCCTAAAATACTTGAGTAATCCGGCCTAAAATACTCAAGTAATTCGGCCTTTAGTACTGCGCCATTGACTTTCTAACGCTATCCTCTAACCTTCTGAGCAACCTCGCCGACCTCTTTTTTATATTTATTTAACGTGAACAAATCCGCTTTTCTTACACATTATATCATTATTTTTTAGTAATTTTGCAGGCGATTATTGCCCTATAAGGGAATAAAAGCTTGTATTTCAGATATTTAGAACGTTTTAGGATAAAACATGAGACAACTTAAAATTCAGAAAAGCATAACCAACCGTTCCAGTGAAGCATTAGATAAATACCTTGTCGAGATTGGACGCGCTCCTTTGATTTCTATCGATGAAGAAATTGAACTTGCACAGAAAATAAAGAAAGGCGGACCAGAAGGAGAACGGGCTAAGGACAAATTGGTAACTGCCAATCTGCGTTTTGTTGTATCTGTAGCCAAGCAGTATCAGCATCAGGGACTTACGTTGACCGACCTTATCGATGAAGGAAACATCGGTTTGATAAAGGCTGCGCAGAAATTTGACGAGACCCGCGGATTTAAGTTCATTTCTTATGCCGTGTGGTGGATTCGCCAAAGCATCCTGCAAGCTATCGCCGAGCAGAGCCGTATCGTGCGTCTGCCTTTGAATCAGGTGGGTTCTCTCAATAAGATTACTCACGAGATAAGCAAATTCGAGCAGGAGCACCAGCGCCATCCGTCGGTTTCCGAGCTTGCGGACGCGACCAAAATCGACGAGGAGAAGATTGGTCAGAGCCTCATGGCAGACGGTCATCATGTGTCTATCGACGCACCTTTCCAAGACGGCGAGGACAACTGTATGCTTGACGTGATGCCAAGTGGCGACGACAGCCGTACTGACAAGCAGGTGGATCATGAGAGTATGGCTCAGGAACTGAACTCGGTGCTGAAGAAGGTGCTGAAGGACCGAGAGATAACCATCATACGCGAATGCTTCGGAATAGGCTGCCACGAGAAAGGACTTGAGGAGATTGGAGACCAGCTCGGACTGACCCGTGAGCGCGTCCGCCAAATCAGGGAAAAGAGTATCGCGAAGTTGCGCGATTCGGGCAACGCCAAAATACTTATGAAATATTTGGGCTAAGAAATGTTAATAATACATAAACGCAATAATGTAAGAAACGGTTTTCGAGCCGTTTCTTATTGATTTACAGAATATTATTCGTATCTTTGCGCCCGCATTCGGCAATATTTGCCGTGCAATAAACATAAAGTCAAACTTTATTAATTTCAAAATTTAATTTTTAATTATGTCAGATTTAAAGAACGTACAGCCGTTGGCAGACTTCAATTGGGAAGAGTTTGAGAACGGAAGTAATGCAAACGTCAGCAAAACAGACCTTGAAAAGGCCTATGACGAAACCCTCAACAAAGTATCAGAGCATCAGGTTGTTGAAGGAACTGTAATCTCTGTTGACAAGAAAGAAGTTGTTGTCAATATCGGTTACAAGAGCGATGGTATCATCCCTGCTTCAGAATTCCGTTACAATCCGGAACTGAAGATCGGCGATACCGTGGAGGTTTACGTAGAAAACCAGGAAGACCGCAAGGGCCAGTTGGTTCTTTCTCACAAGAAGGCTCGCCTCAGCAAGAGCTGGGAGCGCGTTAACGCAGCTCTCGACAACAACGAGATTATACAGGGTTACATCAAGTGCCGCACTAAGGGTGGTATGATTGTTGATGTATTCGGCATCGAAGCATTCCTTCCGGGAAGCCAGATTGACGTTCATCCTATACGCGACTACGATGTATTCGTAGGCAAGACAATGGAGTTCAAGGTTGTTAAAATCAACCAGGAGTTCCGCAACGTAGTTGTTTCTCACAAGGCTCTCATCGAGGCTGAGTTGGAAGCACAGAAGAAAGAAATCATCAGCAAACTCGAAAAGGGTCAGATTCTCGAAGGAACTGTTAAGAACATCACTTCTTACGGTGTATTCGTTGACCTCGGTGGCGTTGATGGACTCATCCACATCACAGACCTTTCTTGGGGCCGCGTAAGCGATCCGCACGAGGTTGTTGCTCTCGACCAGAAAATCAATGTCGTTATTCTCGACTTCGACGACGAGAAGAAGCGCATCGCTCTCGGCTTGAAGCAGCTCACTCCGCACCCATGGGATGCTCTCGATGCAGACCTGAAGGTGGGCGACCACGTTAAGGGTAAGGTTGTCGTTATGGCTGACTACGGCGCATTCGTAGAAATTGCTCCGGGTGTAGAAGGCCTTATCCACGTAAGCGAGATGTCTTGGAGCCAGCACTTGCGCTCAGCTCAGGACTTCATGCACGTTGGCGATGAGGTTGAGGCAGTTATCCTTACTCTCGACCGCGATGACCGCAAGATGTCTCTCGGCATCAAGCAGTTGAAGGAAGATCCGTGGGAGACAATCGAGGTTAAGTACCCGGTTGGCAGCAAGCACACTGCAAAGGTTCGCAACTTCACTAACTTCGGTATCTTCGTAGAGCTCGAAGAGGGTGTTGACGGACTCATCCACATCAGCGACCTGTCATGGACAAAGAAGGTAAAGCACCCGTCAGAGTTCACACAGCAGGGTGCAGAAATCGACGTTGTTGTTCTCGAAATAGACAAGGAGAACCGTCGTCTTTCTCTCGGCCACAAGCAGCTTGAGGATAACCCGTGGGATACTTACGAGACTATCTACACTCCGGGAAGCATCCACACAGGTAAGATTACAGAGGCTATGGATAAGGGAGCGGTTATCGCACTCAACGAGGGTGGCGAAGGCTTCGCAACTCCTAAGCACCTTGTAAAGGAAGATGGCAGTCAGGCTAAGCAGGGCGAGGAACTTCCATTCATGGTAATCGAGTTCGTAAAGGAGACAAAACGTATCATCCTTTCACACAGCCGTACATTCGAGGACGTTAAGGAAGAGCCGAAGCCGGCAGCTAAGAAGAAGGCTAAGAAAGAGTCTGCTCCGGTTATCAACAACATTGCAGCTGGTACATCTCTTGGCGACATCGATGTTCTTGCTAACTTGAAAGCTAAAATGGAAAAGGGCGAGTAATCCCCTACTCCACTTAGATAAGTACTAAAGAAATGAGGTTGGGCAATCGCTCAACCTCATTTTTTATATTCGGTAACGCTTTCCGGCACTCACAAATATGTTATATTATATTATTGTTTAGTGCGGGGTTCTGACTGATAGTATTGAGAAAAGGCTGAATACGGCTTTGATGTTGTAAAAAAAATAGTGGAAAGGTGATGTTTTCTCAAATATAATTATTACTTTTGCATCCACAAAGATACGGAAAACGTATCGTTTAGAACGACAAAAGGAAGATTGGCAGAGTGACCGAATGCGCTGGACTCGAAATCCGGTATACCCTTTTCCGGGTATCGGGGGTTTGAATCCCTCATCTTCCGCTGATGAATGATAAAAGAGAAGTGGAGCAGTTAATGTTCCGCTTTTTTGTTTGTTGCTTCCGATTACGGTCATTATTATAAATTAAAAGGAATAAAAACATGAAATATCTGATAGTATCTGACATTCACGGCTCGCTGCCGGCTTTGGAGCAAACTTTGGATTTTTACAGGAAAGAGAAGTGCGATATGCTGCTCATCCTCGGTGACGTGCTGAACTACGGGCCGAGAAACGGACTGCCGGAAGGGTTGAATCCGAAGGCTATCGCGGAACGGCTGAATGCCATGGCGGACAAGATTGTGGCAGTGAGGGGCAACTGCGATTCGGAAGTTGACCAGATGTTGCTCGACTTTCCCATCCTTTCCGACTATGCTGTGGTGGTGGATAACGGCCGGAAACTGCTGCTCACGCACGGGCATATATATAATAAGGAGAAACTGCCGGTATGGAACTTCGATATTATGCTATACGGACATACACATCTTTGGTTTATCGAACGGACGGAACGGGGGCTGATTTGCAATACCGGCTCGGTAACTTTCCCCAAAGAGGGTAATCCGCCGACATTCGCAGTGTATGAAAATGACTGTCTGACGGTTTATGAATTATCTGGAAAAGTGGTTAAAACTATAAGTTTTTAATCACATTAAGCCACTTGAAATATCCCATATACAGGGCCCCAAACGGGTATTTGGTGAAAATAATATAAATTTGTAATAATTACAAACTTAAAACTTGCACAGTTGAAAGTAAAGTATTATCTTTGCATAAAATAAGCTACATCTCAGCAATTAAGAGCAAGCTCTATTGCATTCGATTTGCATTATTTTTGCCATACAGAAATAAAATAAGAACCGTATGAAAGGGAATGAAGTTTACGACCGACTGACTGCACATGGCATAAAGCCGTCTGTCCAGCGTCTTGAGATAATGAAATATCTTATGACGCACCACACTCACCCCACTGTGGAGGATGTATATACGGCTCTTTGCAAGAAAATGCCGACGCTGAGTCGCACCACGGTCTACAACACACTGCGTATGTTTGCAGAGCACAAGGCGGCGCAGATGCTGACAATAGATGAGCGACGGGTATGCTACGACTATGATACTTCGCCTCACGTTCATCTGTTTTGCCGCAACTGCGGTAAGGTAATGGACATGATGGGAGTGGCGGCACCGATGCCGAGTGGCGACGAGCAGTCCACAGGATGGATTGTTGACGAAACTCATCTGTACTATAAAGGGCTGTGTCCGGAATGTAGTAAGAAATTGAATAATAATAACTGATTTATTAATATTAAAACAAAAGCAATTATGAAGAAGAAATTTATCTGTACCGTTTGCGGTTACATTCATGAGGGAACAGAGGCTCCGGAGAAGTGCCCAATCTGCAAGGCTCCGGCAAGCAAGTTTAATGAGATGACAGTAGACAACGCTGCTGAGTTCGCAACAGTTCACAAGCTGGGCGCAGCTCGCGAAGAGGGTGCTGACGAAGAGATGATTAAGGACCTCAACGCTCACTTTGCAGGCGAGTGTGGTGAGGTTGGTATGTATCTCGCAATGAGCCGTCAGGCTGACCGTGAGGGTTATCCGGAAATCGCAGAGGCTTTCAAGCGCTATGCTTTCGAGGAGGCTGAGCACGCAAGTAAGTTCGCTGAGCTTCTCGGTGATGTGCTGAAGGACACCAAGAGCAACCTCGAGGCACGTATCGCAGCAGAGCGCGGCGCTTGCGAAGACAAGTTCCGCATCGCTCGCAACGCAAAGGCTGCCGGCATGGACGCTACTCACGACACTGTTCATGAGATGGCTAAGGACGAGGCTCGCCACTGCGCAGGCTTCATCGGACTGCACAAGCGTTATTTTGAATAATCCAAATGACGCGGTGAAAGTATTCGCCAAAATGGATATCGCGCGCTGTTTCACAGTGCGGGGATAAAATAAAAAGCTATAGATTCTTTGTCGCTTTGATTGTAATAATCATGCAGACTGAGAATCTATAGCTTTTTATGATGTGGCGGAAGTGTGTGTCGGGGTGATGATTGTTTGTTCCCAAGACTTTATTCGTGATGGAAAATGGATATAACGGTACAATATATAAAGGACAGATTTGAAGTTTTCAACAAACAGATGTTTGGGGGCGCATTGCCGTTGCCTGTCATTCGCGTCAGTAAGGCAAAGACTTATCTTGGTGCGGTAACATATAAGAGAAAACGGACGTGGTACGGCAAGGTCGTGATTTCAGATTTCAAGCTGTGTATAAGTGCCCGTTATGAGTTGTCGGAGAGCTTGCTTGAGGACACCATCATCCACGAAATGATACATTATTATATATTGTATAACGGCTTGAAAGATACGTCTCCGCACGGCAAACTGTTCCGTCAGATGATGAAAGCCATAAACGAGAAGTTCTCACGCCATATCGTCGTGTCGCATAGAGGGGCGAAATTGAAGCCTATGACGTAACGTTTCAAATTCTTTTCGGACTATTTTGTCTGCGTATATCCGACAAGCCGGTCGGTGCGTCCGCCTTGTTCCTTGAAATAAATAAATGCCTGATAGTTGTTCTCGGTCTGATAGAAGCTGCCTTCCGAGGGCAAGACGCGGGCGCGTCCGCTATTATCCACGAGAAGGAACTGATAGGAATAATAGCCGAGTTTCATAAGTACTTGGGTCTCATACATCTGTGCCGCGTCATCATAAACCATCTCGTAACGTGGCAGGAAGCGGTCGTTTGTCCATGCTCCGTTGACATATATCCGGCCGTTCGCAACCTTAGGACTTTTCAATTGGAAATGCACCATCATGTAATCGCTCTGGGTATCGTTCTCGATATTGTCGCTGTTGCGTATCAGGAAAGCTCCATTGGCATCCTCATCATAAAGATAATTGGGGCGTGGAAGGGCCAGAAAAGGATAGGCGTGATACTGGCTGCCGTCCCATGAGATGTTGTCGATGCCCATAGAAGCGACATCTGTGCTGAGAATCTCGAACTTGCGGTATTCGTTTCCAGCCTCGAAGATGTAGTCGCGGTTATGATTCCAAACCAGTCCGTCAAGGTTTATGAACTGCGGTTTGGCGTTCCATCGGGCATTATCCCATCGGCTGTTTTGCAGAACGACAGTCTTCAACTGCTCCTGCGGGTTCGTAACGCGGTATAGATTACCATAATTCAGCTTCATGGACACCTGCTGATGCGAGTTGTTTATGTCTATATCGGTATTTGTAGAGACGCTCAGCCCCACTCCCATCTGCCTTGTGGCCGGCTCGATGACAAAGAAACAGGCCCGGAGCACTTCCTTGCCATCGTCATTGTCATCGTAGATGGTGATGCGATAGTTGCCGCTCAGCTTCGGTTTGCACCTCGAATTGGGAATCCGTAGACTGTAATGCGTGTACAAAGTATTTGTCATCAGAGACTTCTCCACATCGTCAATAGTGTTCCCATCGGCGAATCCTTCGCAGTAATCACTCTCGAATATGTCCTCCGATACGGTCCAATCGGCTTCGCAATGCTCCAGTTTGTAGACGTAACGGCGGTATTCATGCGACATATCATCGAAGTCGATGTCAACATAACCGTTGCCAAGTTCCATGACAGGCAGAGACAGCCAATCGCCATTAGCCACCACTTGCAAGGACTGGATGCGGTCGTTGATAATCTCGTTACGCTGCGCCCGCACCACATTAGCGATAATCAGACAAATACAACTGACAAATATCTTGATACAAAAATGGAGATTTATCATTCTAATATATTTACAGACGCAAAGTTACAACAATATTCTGAGTTTTGAAAAGAAACTATAACTAAAAAAAAGAGGACTCTCCCCTTAATGGAAAAGTCCTCTCTTATATAGCATCCCAGTCTTTAATTAAAAGACCGGAGAATTTACTTTCTGTTCAATTTAAGGTCAACCTCAACTGCAATAGCAACAGTAGCACCAACCATCGGGTTGTTACCGATACCGAGGAAGCCCATCATCTCAACGTGAGCAGGAACAGAAGAAGAACCTGCGAACTGAGCGTCAGAGTGCATACGGCCGAGAGTATCAGTCATACCGTATGATGCAGGACCTGCTGCCATGTTGTCCGGGTGAAGTGTACGGCCTGTACCGCCACCAGAAGCAACTGAGAAGTAAGGCTTACCTGCCAATACACGCTCCTTCTTATAAGTACCTGCAACAGGATGCTGGAAACGTGTCGGGTTTGTAGAGTTACCGGTAATAGATACGTCTACGTTCTCCTTCCAAAGGATAGCTACGCCCTCACGAACGTCGTCTGCACCGTAGCACTTAACCTTTGCGCGCGGACCGTCTGAGTAAGGAACCTCCTTTACAACGTTCACCTCGCCAGTAGCATAGTCGAACTGCGTCTGTACGTATGTGAAACCGTTGATACGGCTGATAATCATAGCAGCGTCCTTGCCGAGTCCGTTAAGGATAACGCGGAGCGGCTTCTGACGTACCTTGTTTGCCATCTCTGCAATCTTGATAGCTCCCTCAGCGGCAGCAAAAGACTCATGACCAGCAAGGAAAGCGAAGCACTCGGTCTCCTCACGGAGCAAACGAGCTGCAAGATTACCGTGGCCGAGACCAACCTTACGGTCGTCAGCAACAGAACCCGGAATACAGAAGCTCTGCAAACCGATACCGATAGCCTCAGCAGCCTCGGCAGCGTTCTTCACACCTTTCTTAATTGCGATAGCGGCACCGCATACGTAAGCCCACTTTGCATTCTCAAAACAGATACGCTGTGTGTCCTCACACATCTGATAAGGGTCAACACCTGCGTCCTCGCAAATCTGATTAGCCTCTTCGATGCTGTTGATACCATTCTCTTTCAGAGCTGCAAGTACCTGATTGATACGACGCTCCTGGCTCTCAAAACTAACTTTTCTAATCATATTCTTGTGTCTCCTTATTCTTTACGTGGGTCAATAGCTTTAACAACTCCCTGCTCGGCTGTGGTGCGTCCGTAAGAACCGGTGAACTTCTTAACCGCCTCGTTAGCGTCCATACCGTTCTTAATAGCCTCCATCATCTTGCCGAGGTGAACATATTCGTAACCACAAACCTGGCTGTCCTTGTCAAGGAACTGCTTTGTGATGTATCCCTCAGTAAGTTCAAGGTAACGTGTTCCCTTAGCAACAGTACCATAAAGAGTACCAGTCTGGCTGCGGAGACCCTTACCGAGGTCCTCAAGACCTGCACCGATTACGAGTCCGCCTTCAGAGAAAGCACTCTGGCTACGTCCGTAAACAATCTGGAGGAAGAGCTCGCGCATAGCTGTATTGATAGCGTCGCATACGAGGTCAGTGTTCAAAGCCTCAAGTATTGTCTTTCCCGGAAGTATCTCTGATGCCATAGCGGCAGAGTGTGTCATACCTGTACATCCGATTGTCTCAACAAGAGCTTCCTGGATAACGCCCTCCTTGATATTCAGAGAGAGCTTGCAAGCACCCTGCTGGGGAGCACACCAACCCACACCGTGAGTATAACCGGAGATATCTTTAATCTCCTTAGCCTGAATCCATTTTCCCTCTTCAGGAATTGGAGCCGGTCCGTGGTTAGGACCTTTTGCGACAACGCACATGTTGTCTACTTCCTTAGAATAAATCATATTCCTTAAATTTATTTATAATGAAAATATTGATTATATATATCCAATCTTTTTTAATTACCGCAAAATTACTATTATTTTTTGACATTACCTAATTTTGGGTATCATTTTTTGTCTGCCACGAGCACGCAATGCAGCCATACGAAGCCGACGGCAGGCCATACTTGTACATTTTGCTAATCGGATATATCATTTCATATTGGTAAATAAGTCACCCAAATTAAACATAAGAAAAAGAGAAGAGGAGAAACGCGCCTTCCTGCCGTTTCTCCTCTTCTCTTTATTTTGTCTCTATCTCCTCCTGCATATCAATGAATTGCCTGCTTGAGTCATAGAACTCATACTGCAAGAATCCGAGTTTCTGCGAGGGGATTATCTGCAATCCGAGTCCATACTTCATCTGCCACCTGCGTTTCAGGGATATAAAGCCCTGATTGATATAGGCCGCAACGTATGGATGGACGTGCAAATAGAATTTCTTAACGCCAATCTTATTGACTAAATTACAGATCTTCGACTCTAATTGGTCGGTGAAAAGAATACTTGCTTTAATCTTTCCACTTCCGAAACAAGTAGGACAGGTTTCCTCCACTTTAACGTCCATTACCGGACGCACGCGCTGACGTGTTATCTGCATGAGGCCGAACTTGCTCAATGGCAATATGTTATGGCGCGCACGGTCTTTCTGCATATTCTTGCACATACGCTCATACAACATCTGCCGGTCTTCCGCAAGGTGCATATCGATGAAATCCACCACGATAATGCCACCCATATCACGCAACCTGAGCTGGCGCGCGAGTTCATCGGCAGCCCCCAAATTGGTTTCAAGCGCGTTTTGTTCCTGTCCGTTCTCCTTTTTAGAGCGGTTTCCGCTATTTACGTCAACGACGTGCATTGCTTCCGTATGCTCTATAATCATATAAGCGCCATGCTTATAATTCACAGTCTTTCCGAAACCGGACTTCAACTGCTTTGACACATCGAAATTGTCGAAGATAGGCACTTTGCCGTCATAGAGCTTCACTATGCCCGCCTTTTCAGGGGCTATTAGAGAAACATAGTGGCGCACGGCCGTGCATATCTCCTCGTCATTCACGTAGATATTCTCATAAGTCGGGTTGAAAAGGTCGCGCAACATAGCCACGGCGCGCCCGGTCTCTTCAAACACGAGCTGCGGCAACTTCTGTGCCTTCTGCACCTTCGTTATGGAATCGTTCCACCGTTTAAGGAGGACTTTCATTTCCGCATCGAGTTCGGCCACCCTTTTTCCCTCTGCCACGGTGCGGACAATTACACCGAAATTCTTTGGGCAGATGCTCTGAACGAGCTGCTTCAGGCGTGCGCGCTCCTCGCCGCTTTTGATTTTTGAGGAAACGGAAACTTTATCATTAAATGGTATAAGCACCAAATAACGTCCCGCAAACGACAATTCGCCGGTCAGGCGCGGGCCTTTGGTGGAAATGGGTTCTTTTACTATCTGCACCAATATTTCCTGTCCGACAGACAGCGAGTTCTGCACGCTTCCATCTTTTTTCATATCGGGCAGACGTGTTGCCTTAGTGATGGGATAAAGCCGTTTCCTGTCGCTTTGTACCTGTTTCAGATACTTTACATAAGAGTCGAATTGACTGCCTAAGTCAAGAAAGTGCAGAAAGGCGTCGCGTTCATAACCAACATCCACAAAACAGGCGTTAAGCCCCGGCATCAGTTTCTTCACCTTTGCCAAATAGATGTTTCCCACCGAGAATGACGCCTCGCGCAGCTCATGCTGGTATTCCACCAGCTTTTTGTCTTCGAGCAACGCGATAGAGATGTCTTTCTGTTGGGCATCGATAATCAGTTCGCTCGTCATTTCCAAATACTTTACTCAATTCAAACAGAAACCACGGAGCCGGATTAATGTTTTCACACACTATATATAATCCGCATTGTCCGTGGTTCTGAAAAAACAGTCAAGAGCTTGCTTATTTGCTCTTATGTCTGTTCTTTCTTAATCTCTTTTTACGCTTGTGCGTAGCCATCTTGTGTCCTTTTTTCTTCTTTCCGTTTGGCATAGCTTAAAAATTTTAATTAGTTTATACTGTATATTAATTAGTTCTCTATGATACGCGCAATTTCACCAAAGACTACTCACCCTTCATTTTCTCGACAAAGCTCTTTGCCGGTTTGAATGCCGGAAAGTCATGCGCACCTATGACAATAGTTGTGTTTTTAGAGATGTTACGAGCTGTTTTCTCGGCTCTATGTTTTACGATAAAGCTACCGAATCCACGCAAATAGACATTTTCTTTCCTATCGAGAAGGCTGTCCTTTATAGCATCCATGAAAGATTCCACAATAACAGTAACGTCCTTTTTCGCGATGCCGGTATTAATGGTGATTTCGTTAATAATATCTGCTTTTGTCATTGCTGTTTATCCTATATATATTTACTTTGATGAAATTAGTCATTTGTAACGGAATGCAAAGGTAGTGTTTTTTGGTGTTATACGAAAATTTATTTGGTTTTTTTTGTAAAAACCGCCATCTTTTGAAGATAGAAGTAATTAATTCTCACAAGGTTAGCCACTAAGAGGGGGCAAGATATAAAAGAATTCTAACATAAAGACAGAACCTCCCCTTCAAACCGTAATTCGTAAAAAGTCTTTACATTTTCTTTTGCGTCAACTTTTGTTAAATAATGGTCTCGTTACTCATTTGCGATGATTTTTCCACCTCAAAAGTCCCAACTCCCAACTCAAAATTCACGACTCAAAACTGCGACGGAGGCTCCGTTAGAAAAAAATACGGGTCGATTTTTGTCGAAAATTTACACCTGGGAAAACACAGGAAAATGCCATTTTTGCCCAATTTAACGTTTGTTAGCTTTCAAAAGTGGCACTTTTAGAGCCTGTTTGAGGCCGTTTTGGAATGCAACGGGATAGGTTTTGAAGGCCAAAAGTGGCTCCGTTGGCGTCTAACGGAGCCTCCGTTGCAAAATAACGAGCCCCAAAACGCGTTCTAAAAGGGCCAAAAACAAAAGAAAATGGGATAAACCTCTGACTACCAAAGACTTACCTAAAAATAACGCAAAATGCCCTATTTTCGCGTTTTTGAGAACGAATGAAGTTTCGTTTGAAAAATCGCAATTCTGAGAGGAATACTTGTAAAGATTTCTGCCAATGCAAAATACCTTGTTAATTATTTTGTCCTTCCCCCTACTTGCATTATCTTTGCATAAGATAAGCTGCACTCGGCAATACGAGAATAAATTCTC
>URER01000044.1 GCA_900547005.1 uncultured Prevotella sp. | reverse complement strand
GGGAGTTCACACAAATGCTTTTGCTATTGCGGTCCTACGATAAATAAAAATAGGAACGCTTCCCAAAAGCGTTTGTCTGAACTCCCGAACTCCTGTCTACTGTCTCCATCCGAAGCCTCCAGCATTCGGACTATGCATCCTTCTGCCTTGTACGCATACGTGCCTCGATGACGTTCACGACATAGTCGCCGAGCTTCTCGCACTCGTTGATGATGTCCATATATATCGTTCCGACAGCGTAAGAATAGACGTGGTTGTTCACATCGCTGATGTTCTGACTCTTGAGCTGGTTGCGATAGTTGTTTATCTCGTTCTCAATGTTGAACGAACGGTTCGCGTCGAAGTTGTCCTTGCGGCCTGCGAAGAGCACGTTCATCTCGGTGAGCGACTCGTCGGTGAGTTCGAACATTTGGTGCATGTGCTCATACTGCTTCTCGGTGAAGTGCTCCTGCTTGCCCTGAACCTTCAGCGCGATGGTGCGGGCCATGTTGTAGCAACTGTCGCCGATACTCTCTATCTCGCTTATCTCGCGCAACATAGAACGAATCTTGGCCTTCGTCTCATCGCTGAGGTGCGCGTCGCTCACGTTGTCGAGATACTTGGCAATCTCTATTTCCATATTGTCGCTTATGCCCTCATACTTCTCTATGCGCGAATAGAGCTTGTTGAAGGCCGTCTCGTCCTTCTCTCCGAGCAACTGACGCACCATCGAGAACATCCTCTGTATGCGCTCGGCAAAAGACTGTATCTCCTTCTGAGCCTCAAGAACCGAAAGCTCCGGCGTCTCCATGATGCCACTGCTGATAAAGCGCAGACGGAAGTCTTCCTCCTCGTCGGCCTTCTTCGGCTTGATGACATAGCACACGATGCGCTCTATCTGTGGTATGAACCATATCAGGATAAACGTGTTGGCAAGGTTGAAACAGGTGTGGAAGGCTGCCAGGACAAACGACAGCTTGGCTGCGTTTTTAAGGAACACGGCCTGTCCCACGGCCTCTTTCGTCATGCTGGAGTCATAGCCCACGAAGTCGCACACCATGTCGATAAACGGATGGAAGACGCATAATATCCACACAACGCCGAACATATTGAAGAACATATGGGCGAAGGCGGCTCGCCGGGCCTGCGTGTTGGCCGTCAGAGCGGCGAGGTTCGATGTCACCGTAGTACCGATATTCTCGCCCATCACAAGCGCGATGCCCTGATAAATGGGCAGTACGCCGCTCGAACAGAGTATCATCGTGATAGCCATCACGGCAGCCGATGACTGCACGCACATGGTGAGCACGCCGCCAATGAGCAGGAACACGATGGTCGTAACAAAGCTGGTGGGGTCGAAACTCGAGAAAAATTCGAGTACGGGCTGGCTTTCTCCGAGGTGCATATCAATGCCGGTCTGGCGCAAGGTGCCAAGTCCGAGGAACATAAAAGATATGCCGAAGAGGAAATCACCTATGTTCTTGCGTTTCTTATTGTATATAAGAATAATGGCAATAAAAAACGCCGGGAACACGAAGTCGGTAATATTAAAGGAAAATCCGGCGGACATTATCCACGCCGTGAGCGTCGTTCCGATGTTGGCTCCCATGATAACGGATATTGCCTGAGCCAGCGTGAGGAGTCCGGCGTTGACGAACGACACTGTCATTACGGTCGTTGCCGTTGAGGATTGTACTGCTGCGGTAACAAACACACCCGTAAGCATTCCCGTAAGGCGGTTTGTTGTCATGGCCTGTAACACGTGGCGAAGTTGCGAACCCGCCATTTTCTGCAGGCTTTCGCTCATTGATTTCATTCCGTACATCAACAAGGCGAGTGAGCCTATTAACTTAAAAATTATCCAAATTGACATATTTAATGTTATTGTAATGTCTTTGATTGCGGATGTTTGCGTTTATTTTCTTAAATTTACACTCGTGAATGACATCATGATTACAAAACCATAAATCTCTATCAGAATGAAACATACAATACAAATCCGATGCAAAAATAATAAAAAAACTCAAAAATTCGCTATCGGGAGTACACTTTCTGAAATTTATAATGAATTAAATCTAAAAATGGACTTCGGGCCGGTGAGCGCGAAAGTCAACAACAAAGTAGAGGGAATGCACTACCGCGTCTACAACGACAAGGACATAGAGTTCCTCGACCTGCACTCGCCAAGCGGTCTGAGAGCCTACACCCGGTCGCTGTTCTTCGTGCTCTGCAAGGCCGTCCACGACCTGTATCCGGAGGGGTCGGTGGTAATAGACATCCCCGTATCTAACGGATATTACTGCGACCTGCACATAGGCCGGGCCGTAACCGAGGAGGATGTGGCTGCACTGCACAGGCGGATGCAGGAGATTATCGATGCCGCAATGCCCATACACCGCTTCAGGTGTCCGGCAGAAGATGCGATAGAGATGTTCCGAAAGGCCGGCGCGAAATCGAAAGTGCAACTGCTCGAGACGCTCGGCAACCTATATACGACCTATTATAAAATAGGCGATTACACCGATTATTACTACGGAACGCTACTCACCAACACCTCACAGCTCCACATCTTTGGCTTGGAGAAATACTATGACGGTATGCTTCTGCGCGCGCCGACACGTGAAGACCCGGCGCGCTTAGGCGAGGTGATAAGTCAGGACAAGATGTTCGAGATTTTTCAGGAGCACCACCGGTGGCAGAGCATCCTCGGAATAGACACCGTGGGAGCGTTCAATGCTGCCGTGAGCAACGGCAACGCAAACGATATAATCAATGTGTCGGAGGCGTTGCAGGAGAAGAAAATCTCAGCAATAGCCGACGAGATAGCGCGCCGCAAGAGCGTGAAGGTGGTGCTGCTGGCCGGCCCTTCGTCATCGGGAAAGACCACCACGTGCAAGCGGTTGTCCATCCAGTTGCTCACAAACGGCATCAAACCGCTCCAGGTTTCGCTCGACGACTACTTCGTAGACCGTGAGAAGACACCGAAGGACGAATCGGGCGAGTATGACTACGAGAGCATCCACGCCCTCAACATCCCGTTGCTCAACGAGCAGTTCCGCGCGCTTTTCCGCGGCGAGGAGGTGGAGTTGCCGCGCTACAACTTCCAGACGGGACGCAGCGAACGCAGCGGCCGCCGGCTGAAGATGAACGATGACAACGTGCTGATAGTGGAAGGCATCCACGCCCTGAACCCGGAACTGACGGCGCAGATACCCGAGGAGCAGAAATTCCGCGTTTATGCATCAGCCCTCACCACCATCCTGCTCGACCATCACAACTACATTCCGACAACCGACAACCGTCTGCTGCGCCGCATCATACGCGACTACAAGTACCGTGGATGCTCCGCCGCCGAGACCATCCGCCGCTGGCCGAGCGTCAGGGCAGGCGAAAACAAGTGGATATTCCCATATCAGGAGAATGCCGATGCTATGTTCAATACAGCCATGATATACGAGTTGGCGGTCATAAAGTCGCAAGCCGAGCCGCTACTTGAGCAGGTTCCCGAGAACTGCGACGAGCACAGCGAAGCCTATCGCCTGCTGAAATTCCTGAAATACTTCAAGCCGATACCCTACCGCAGCCTGCCTCCTACAAGTCTGCTGCGCGAGTTCCTCGGCGGCAGCTCGTTCAAGTATTGAAGCCCCCCTCTAATCCCCCCAAGGGGGGAAGAACTAACAAAAGGAGACAGGAGTACGGGAGGTCAGACAAATGCCGTATTTCGATTGTAGTATTGGAGTAATTCGGGGCAAGTACTCGAGTATCGGGGCTTTAGTACTCGAATAATCTGGCCTAAAATACTCAAGTAATTCGGGCTTAGTACTCGAGTATTTCGGGCAGAATTACTTTTCGTTCGCTATCTGACAGGAAAAGTTTGTAATGACATATAAATCTCTGTGTACTCTGTGTCTCTGTGGTGAACGTATCCTACGATTTATCGGGTGAGCCATAATCGGTGGGCGACCTCTTTACGCGCGTGATACTTATATTAATAAAAAAAGAGGACGACATGAATCACTCACGCCGGCCTCTAACGTTTTTCAACAGATGTCTGTATTCTGAGGGCTAATATGCAGCAAAGTGTCATTATAGCCACGAATCCAAACAACAGTGTTGTCTCTAAATTTAATAACATAATCTTTACCTTAATCTATCAAACTACTAACCTAATGAAAATAAAAGCATTCTCACGAATACGCTGCAAAGTTAGTGTTATTGGGCGTATAACAGCAGGGCTTGGGGATGAAAAAGTAAACATCCGAAGTTTTTTTGACGTAAATCAAAGTAGTGTTGTGAGGTTATGAGGTTTTAAGGTCGCTTCGCTTTCAGGTTTTAAGGTCATAAGGTGAGATTACCTGTAAAAGCATATTTCACCTCATAACCTCATCTCTTTTCCGCCTCTTAAAACTTCCCACACATGAGGTGAGGCGGGTTAAATGTTGCACAATAAGGGGTGGTTTGTGCAATACAAGTCGCTTTTTTGTTGAAAATATTTGCACATACGGATTTATTTTCGTTTCTTTGCAACCGATTTTGAATTAGAATATTATTTTTTTAACATTAAATTTTTACAATTATGTCAGAGATTGAAAGCAAAGTAAAAGAGATTATCGTAGATAAGTTGGGTGTTGACGAGGCAGAAGTTAAGGCTGAGGCAAGCTTCACAAACGACCTCGGTGCAGACTCTTTGGACACCGTAGAGCTCATCATGGAGTTCGAGAAGGAATTCGGTATCTCTATTCCAGATGATAAGGCAGAGAAGATCGCTACTGTTGGCGACGCTATTTCTTACATTGAGGAGAACGCAAAATAATAATTATTCATAATTGAGTTTTGGGAAATGAGAATCATGTACAGGCTCATACGCTTCACCGTGTAGGGCACTTCATGATTCTCATTTGTTGATTCTCAATTTTTTTTATGTATCTATATTAAGTATATGGAATTAAAGAGAGTAGTTGTAACAGGTCTCGGTGCGGTTACTCCGGTGGGAAACTCTCCGGAAGAAACCTGGAAGAACCTTGTTGCAGGAAAGAGTGGGGCTGCTCCTATCACTCATTTTGACGCTTCCCTCTTCAAGACCCAGTTTGCCTGCGAGGTGAAAGACCTCAATGTTAACGACTGGATTGACCGTAAGGAGGCCCGCAAGCTCGACCGTTACACGCAGTTGGCTATGATTAGTGCAATGCAGGGCGTGAAGGACTCGGGTCTCGACCTCGAGAAGGAAGACATGAATCGTATCGGCGTCGTTTATGGCGTGGGTATCGGCGGTATCAAGACATTCGAGGACGAAGTAACATATTATGGTAAGAACGAGGACAAAGGTCCGAAGTTCAGCCCGTTCTTCATCCCTAAGATGATTGCCGACATCGCTTCGGGACACATCTCAATACATTTTGGCTTCCACGGCCCTAACTACACCACGACAAGTGCGTGCGCTTCTTCAAGCAACGCCCTTGCCGATGCTTTCAATTTGATTCGTCTGGGCAAGGCCAACGTGATTGTGAGTGGTGGTGCCGAGGCTGCCGTATGCGCTTGTGGAGTTGGCGGCTTCAATGCTATGAAGGCCCTTTCTACACGCAACGACGACCCGGAGCACGCAAGCCGCCCGTTCAGCGCAAGCCGCGACGGATTTATCATGGCCGAGGGCGCTGGCTGCCTGATTCTTGAGGAACTTGAGCACGCTAAGGCTCGCGGAGCTAAGATTTATGCCGAGATGGTGGGCGAGGGCGCAAGTGCCGACGCTTATCATATCACGGCTTCACACCCGGAAGGACTCGGAGCGAAGCTCGTGATGCAGAATGCGCTCGACGATGCAGGCATGAAGGCTGAGGATATCGACTACATCAATGTTCACGGAACATCCACACACGTGGGCGACATCTCTGAGGCTAAGGCCATCAAGGAAGTGTTTGGTGATGCGGCTTACAAGCTGAACATATCTTCTACAAAGTCAATGACAGGCCATATGCTCGGTGCTGCCGGTGCTGTCGAGGCTATGGTAGCCGTTCTTTCAGTGAAAAACGACATCGTGCCGCCTACAATCAACCATGAGGCCGGCGACGAAGACCCGGAAATCGACTATAATCTGAACTTTACGTTCAACGAGGCTCAGAAGAGAGAGGTGCGCGCTGCTATGAGCAACACCTTCGGTTTCGGCGGACACAACGCGTGTGTTATATTCAAAAAGTATGCTGAATAACTTTGTAGACAAAATAAAGCTCCCTTTCCGGAAGGACAAGGAGCTTTATTTGTCTTTATATGACATTATCGGCTGCTATCCGCACAACATCAGTTATTATAAGCTCGCTCTTATGCACAAGAGCGTAGCGCGCCGTACAGAAAAGGGAAAACCTGCGAACAACGAGCGTCTGGAGTTCTTGGGAGATGCCATACTCGACGCCATCGTGGGAGATATAGTGTACCAGCACTTTCCGGGGAAGCGTGAGGGATTTCTCACCAACACACGCTCGAAGATTGTACAGCGCGATACGCTCAACCGGCTGGCTAAAGAGATGGGCATCAACAGGCTGATATTGTCGAGCGGACGCAGCTCTTCGCACAACAGTTATCTTGGTGGAAACGCTTTCGAGGCGCTTGTCGGCGCACTCTATCTGGACCGTGGCTACGAGGCGTGCCGCAGGTTCATGGAGCAACGGATATTGGGGGAGCTTATCAATATAGATAAGGTGGCCTACAAGGAGGTGAACTTCAAGTCGAAGCTGATAGAGTGGTCGCAGAAAAACCGTGCGGAGATTGATTTCGATATGCTTGATGAGAAGTCTGACGAGAACGGCAGTCCGATGTTCCATTTCCGTGTTCTCGTAGAGGGGATAGAGGGTGGAGACGGTAAGGGCTACTCTAAAAAAGAGAGCCAGCAGATTGCCGCGAAAGCCACTTTGCAGCGGTTGCGCAAAGAAAAAAAATTCCTGGATAAAGTATTGGAGGCCAAGCGCGTGCGCATGGAGGCTGAGGAAAAAGCCGGGTTCGGGGCTTCGGAAGATGCCGGTGCGCAGGAGGCGGAAGCCACAGGTGCTGCCGCTATAGTGGTGGGTATGGATACAAAAAAGCCTGCTCAGGCCTCAGGCAACGTAGAAACGATGCCGAAAACTGACGTGGAAGTAGCGTTGAAAGAGCCGGAACTGGCAGAAATTAAGGTGGAAAATAAAAGTGAAGTAGACTTGAAAGCCTTGATTTTGGAAGATTCCAAGCGCGCCGCGGAGAACCGCAAACGCCGCCAGCAGGCCGCTACCGTAGGCATTGGTACGGACTTCGACCTGTCAGACATCAGTCTGAGCAGCGCTTCCGTACTCAAGGAAAATATCATTGCGGCGGCCGAGGCAAAGGCTTTTGGCGGCGAATGATAAAAAACGTGAAAACTCCTACTATTACGAAAGTTTGCGTTACCTTTGCATAAAGGTATTCATCCATTGGTAGCACAGCCTCCCGTGGTGAACCGTTTGGCACTCGATGTTGCGGTGGAGATATAACATATATAATAATGAGTCTGACTAACATAGCAGAAAAGCTGTTCTTCCGTGCCCGTCAGCATGAACTGGAGAGGCATTTCAACGATGCTGAGGCAATGCAGGCCGAGGTACTCGACTATCTCGTGGCACGCGGAAAAAACACGGAGTATGGACGAAACCATCTCTTCGGTACGATAAAAGGGTATGAGGATTTTGCCCAAAACATTCCCGTGAACACTTACGAGGAACTGAAAGAGGACATAGACCGTATGCGTCATGGTGAAAGCAATGTGCTTTGGCCGGGGCAGGTGAAATGGTATGCGAAGTCATCGGGTACGACAAACGACAAGAGTAAGTTCATTCCGGTGTCGGCCGACGGCCTCAAGCAGATTCATTATCAGGGTGGCAAGGACGTGGTGGCTTTCTATTTGGAGAACAATCCCGCCTCACGCGTGCTCGACGGTAAGGCTCTTATCCTCGGCGGAAGTCATTCGCCTAACTATAATCTCACTGATTCGCTCGTCGGCGACCTCAGTGCGATTCTCATCGAGAACATCAATCCGTTGGCAAACCTCGTGCGTGTGCCGAAGAAACAGACCGCCTTGTTGTCTGATTTCGAGGTGAAGCGCGACAGAATCGCCCATGAGACGCTGCGAAGCAACGTAACCAATCTTTCGGGAGTGCCCTCGTGGATGCTCTCCGTGCTTGTGCGGGTGATGGAACTGTCTGGCAAACAGCATCTCGAAGAGGTGTGGCCCAACATCGAAGTGTTCTTCCACGGCGGCATTGCCTTCACCCCTTATCGTGAGCAATACAAGAAACTGATTACCAAGTCGTCGATGCATTATATGGAAACGTATAATGCCAGCGAGGGTTTCTTCGGCATTCAGAACGACCTCAGCGACCCCGCCATGCTGCTGATGCTCGACTATGGCGTGTACTACGAGTTCATTCCTATGGACGAATACGGCTCGGACAACCCAACGGTGGTGCCGCTCGCAGGCGTGGAAGTGGGCAAGAACTATGCTATGGTAATCTCTACGTCGTGCGGACTGTGGCGTTACGTCATCGGCGACACCGTGAGTTTCACGTCGAAGAACCCCTATAAGTTTGTCATAACTGGCAGAACGAAGTACTTTATCAATGCTTTCGGCGAGGAAGTGATAATGGACAACGCCGAAAAGAGCCTCGATGCCGCCTGCAAACAGACCGGAGCAGAGGTTTTGGAGTACACCGCAGCTCCCGTTTTCATGGATGATAAGGCGCGTTGCCGCCACCAATGGCTCATAGAATTTTCTAAAGAACCGGCCGACATGAATGAGTTTGCTTATCTGCTCGATGCCAAACTGCAAAGCATAAACAGTGATTACGAGGCCAAGCGCTTCCATGACATCACGCTGCAACAGCTCGAAGTGGTGAAGGCGAAGCCCGGACTGTTCAGCGAATGGCTGAAGAAGAAAGGCAAATTAGGCGGTCAGCACAAGATTCCGAGACTGTCGAACAGTCGCAAGAACATTGACGAACTGCTTGAGATGAACAATAAACAGTCAGTATGATGGCTTTCCTAAACATTAAGAAAATACCGTTTTGCGCGATGGCTGTCATGGCGTTGCTGTTCACGGCGTGCGCAAAGATGGGCAATCCGGATGGCGGATGGTTTGACGAGACGCCTCCGCGGATTCTCGGTTCCACACCTGCCGACAAGGCAACGGGCGTGAAAGGAAAGAAGATAGCGATATTTTTCGATGAATATATAAAGCTCGACAACCCGTCGGAAAAGGTTGTCGTGTCGCCACCGCAGTTTGAACAGCCCGAAATCACGGGTCAGGGGCGCAGCGTTAAGGTGGAGTTGCAGGACAGTTTGAAGCAAAACACCACTTATACCATCGACTTTTCCGATGCCATCTCCGACAACAATGAGGGCAATCCGCTCGGAAACTACACCTTTACATTCTCTACCGGCGACCATATCGACACGCTCGAGGTGTCGGGATGCGTCATCGATGCGTCTAATCATGAGCCTATAAAAGGCATATTGGTGGGACTTTACGACGACACCTCCGACTCGGCATTCTGCAAAAAGCCTATGGTGAGGGTGTCGCGGACCGACGGTAACGGCCGTTTCGTAATAAAAGGCATTGCAGAAGGCAACTACCGCGTCTACGCATTGCAGGACGTTGACGGCAATTATATGTTCTCCCAGAAAAGCGAAATGCTCGCTTTCAATCACGACATCATCACTCCGACATCGAAACCGGATATCAGGCAGGACACCATCTGGGCCGACTCGCTTCACATCCGCGACATAAGCAGAACGCCATATACACACTTCCTGCCCGACAACATCGTGTTGCAGGCCTTCAACGAGGTGCAGACTGACCGCTATTTCCTGAAGAGCGAGCGCAAAGAACCAGAGTCTTTCAGCCTGTTTTTCAGTTATGGAGACAGCCGTTTGCCCGAGATTAAAGGCTTGGATTTCGACGAAAAAGACGCGTTTGTCATCGAACCATCATTAAAGCAGGACTCTATTACGTACTGGCTGCGCGACACTGCGCTCGTAAACCGCGACACTTTGTCGCTGGCCGTCACCTATATGGCGACCGACAGCACCGGAACGCTACAGCAACAGACCGACACTCTGGAGCTGTTGTCGCGCAATCCGTATGCCAAAAGGCTGAAGGCGCAGCAGGAGGAGTACGACAAGTGGAAGAAGAAGCAGGAAAAATTAGAGAAAAAAGGAAAACCTTTTGAGACTGAATTCCCTGCAAAACCGCTCGAGGCGAAGTATGATGTACCGTCTGTCCTCGACCCGGACCAGTCGCTCGGCATCTCTTTCCCCACACCGTTGCTGCGCTCCGACACCGCAGCGATACACCTTTACGAACAGATTGACACCGCATGGTATGTCAAACCCTTCATGTTCGGGCCGCGACCCGACAAGCATCGCGCTTATACCATCGTTGCCGACTGGACATCGGGGGCACAATATAGTCTCGAGATAGACACTCTCGCGTTCACAGACATCTACGGAAAGACCACCGTGCCATACAAACAGGGCTTCAAGGTGCGCTCTTCCGACGAGTATAGCAATATCGAACTGACGATTACGGGCATGAAAGACACCGCGATTGTGGTGCAGTTGCTCAGCGGTTCAGACAAGATAGTGAAGGAAGTAACGGCCCGCGACGGCGTGGCAAGGCTCAATTACGTGCGTCCCGGCGAGTATTATCTGCGTATGTTCATCGATTCCAACGGCAATGAGCAATGGGATACGGGCGAATACGCAGCCGACAGGCAGCCTGAACAGGTGTATTACTACCCCGAAAAGATTGAGTGCAGGGAGAAATGGGACTTGAAAGAGACGTGGAATCCCACTGCTACGGAGCTGTCGCGGCAGAAGCCCTCGGCAATAAAGAAGCAGAAAGACGACACCCGGCACACCATAAAGAACCGCAATATGGAGCGCGCCCGCAGTCTCGGACTGGAGTATATTCCCAAATAAACAACATTGTTGACACATTAAAAAAACGAAGACTAAGGATGATGAAAACAAGGACATACAATATCCTGCGGGGCGCATTGATAGCCCTCATGATGCTTTTCGCATCGCAGAAGGCCGACGCACAGTGCGGATTACGCAACACCGCGTTCAACGGCGGCGAGTATCTTACCTACAATCTCTATTTCAACTGGAAGTTTGTATGGGTGAAAGCCGGCACCGCTTCGATGTATTCCGTAACCAGCACCTACAACGGACACAAAGCCTACCGCACAAGTCTGACGACGAAAGGCAACTCGCGTGCCGACAAAATGTTCGTCATGCGCGACACGCTGCTCAGTTACAGCACGATGGATTTGGCCCCCTTGTATTTCCGCAAAGGCTCTTTCGAGGGCAAACGCTACACCGTAGACGAAGTCTTCTACACCTATCCGGGCGGCAAAGCTCACGTCAAGCAGCATTATCAGCGTAAGGACGGCACCCACTTATGGGCCGAGCATACCTATAACGACTGCGTTTTCGATATGCTGAACGTCTTCCTCCGCGCCCGCTCCTTCGATCCCTCTAACTGGAAGAAGGGCTACACCGTGAAGTTCCCGATGGTAGATGGCGACAGCCGCACCCCCGCAATGATAGCTTTCCGCGGCCGTTCCACCGTCAAAGCCGACAACGGCAAGAAGTACAAATGCCTTGAACTGTCCTATAAGGAGCTTGAGAAAGGCAAGTACAAGGAGATTGCCCGCTTCTACGTTACCGACGACAAGAACCATATTCCCGTGCGCATAGATATGTATCTGCGCTTCGGGGCTGCCAAAGCCTTCCTCGTAAGCATGAAAGGCAACCGCAATCCGATAACGGCGCTCACAAAATAGGCTTCCCCGGAGGGGGAGCCCAAGAGGTAAGAGGTAAGGAGTGAGAGGTAAGAGAATACCATCATAAAGGGTATAAGGTAATGTCTGAACTCCAGAACTCCTGTCTCCCGTCTACTTTCTTCAATGATATGCCCAGAATAAGAATAATATTGTGCCTGATATTGGCGGCCATACAAATAACAGAGGCTGCTGCCCACACCGGTGATGATGTGGGGGCAGCCTCTGTCGTTTGGCAAGCCGGAACCATTGTGCCCGAAGAGAAAGTAAGATGCACGGACACAGATAACTGGTTCCGGGCCGAAAAGATTAGCGATGCTGTCTTCTCACGGATGTGGAACAAGTCATGGAAGCCCGACTGTCCGCTCAAAAGAGACGACTTGCGCTATCTTAGAATGCTCCATCGCAATGCCGAAGGCCGTCCGCAGCGGGGCGAGATGATAGTCAACGCCGCCATAGCCGACAAGGTTCTCCGCATCTTCCGCCGCCTTTACGAGGCCGGCTACCGCATAGAGCGCATGGTTCTCATAGACGAATACGATGCCGACGAGGAGAAATCGATGAATGCCAACAACACCTCGGCGTTCAATTTCCGCTTCATGACCGGCTCGCGTACCCGCATTTCCTACCACGGACGTGGCCTCGCCATCGACCTGAACCCTCTCTACAACCCTTATGTCAAGCGCAGGAGCGACGGCAAATACCACGTCGAGCCATCCAAAGGCCGTCCTTATGCCTTCGACCGGGCCACGCGAAAGGACATCCCATACCGCATAGACCGTAACGACCTTGCCTACAAACTCTTTACTAATGCCGGCTTCCGCTGGGGCGGCAACTGGCGGACGCTAAAGGATTATCAGCATTTTGAGGCCCCATGGAAAATGAAGAATGAAGAATGAAGAATCTCCTCCACTTACTGGGAGACAGAGGCTATCTCACCATCGCGTCAGCGCCGAACGCGCCCAACACTGCCGCTATGATGGCGGCGATAACTTTCAATACAGTTGCTATTTTCTCTTGTTTTTCCTTTTTCATAGTTTCTTTTATTAAGTTAATAAGTATATGAGTTGACAAGTTGCTACCTTTTCATCTTTATCAAGGTATTGGATTCTTCATTCTTCATTCTTCACTCTTCACTCTTCACTCTTCATTCTTCATTCTTCCCTCTTCATTCTTCATTTTCCTTACGGCTTCACCTCCACCTCTTCGCTCTTGTCCACCGCATACGGGTCGGCCTCCTTCACCGTACATCCTGCGAGGAAAGTCTTGGTGCGCTTGTGCGCCGCGTCTATGTGCACCTCAGGCTGGAATATCACCCTCAGCCCCTTGATGTTCTTGCCCACGGAGAACTCCTTCGCGCTGTCCGCCGCCTTAGTCGACATACCAATCTTGAACGAGCCGAAGCCGTCGAGCTTCACGCGCATACCGTTCTGGAGACTTGTCTTCATCGCGCTTACAAGCTCTGTGAGCACCGCGCGCACATCCGACTTCTTCACCGTACAGTTCTCCTGCATGATTTCTGTCAGAGCCTCTGTTCCTACCACGCCCTGCACTGCTGCGCGGGCATACCATTTTCCCTCGGTTGTTGAACCCTTACGTGTGTTCTGATACAATTTGTAACGTACTGCCATAATTCTTTTGTGTTTTTAATGGTTGATAAATAAAAATTGATTGATTGTGAATTGTTATCCTTTCACATATTAATGTTCGCGAAACATTATTTTCTTGAGAGGTAAGGGGTTAGAGGTAAGAGGTAAGTGGGTAGAGGTAAGAGAATACCGTCATAAAGGGTGATGTATGGCCGTCAGCCTGTTGCGGCCACAATGGGGAAAGCATTTCTCTTACCTCCTACCTCTCACCTCTCACCTCTATTTAATTACCTCGTGCCTGTTTGCCCTGCGCCGGGTGAAGCTCACGTGCAGCCACCGCTTACCCTTTGCGCCGATAGGCTCACATATCAGTTGGTCGAAGTCAGTGTTCTGCCTGATAAACTCGGCATATCGGTTGCACATCTCCGTACACGTAACGTGGATGTCGGCCGCCTCGCCCCTCAGGTGTTGCGAGCCTTTCGCACCGCCCACCGCCTCGTTCAGCCTTTCACATCTGAATCCGCTCGTTACGATGATGCGTCCGTAGCGGCGTCTCAGCGGCTCCAGCACTTCGGAGCACAGATGGCGCAGGTTCTCCACGGCCTCCCCGTCAGGTTCGTTTCCTATTCCGAGTCTTATCGCCGTGCCCGACCGTACCATCTCGCCCAGCGTGAAGTGTTCCGACAGATGCTCGTCGGCAGCATGGTTCATTTTGTTTTCCATTGTGTTTTTCATTGTTAGATTTATTTCCTGTTTGCGATTGCAAAGGTACTACATTCTTCGCCCGATTTCAAGAAACAGCACTATACTTTGCGCTATACTCTTCACTATACCCGCCGTAACGCATTGATTTCCAGCCCTCTCCGAAACTCAGTTTGCCTGCCGTCTTACGCAGCCCATAATCGGGCGGCATTCCCGTCCAAGCTCTAAGAGCATTGCGAAGCGTTC
Organism: uncultured Prevotella sp.; assembly: GCA_900547005.1. GTDB lineage: Bacteria > Bacteroidota > Bacteroidia > Bacteroidales > Bacteroidaceae > Prevotella. The sequence goes on along the minus strand of URER01000044.1, from coordinate 6,253 downwards.
CATCAGCGGCACTGTCTTCACATTCTTGCGCGTGTTCACGTTGTTCATCACCACCGCAGGCCGTTTCGGTTCGCGCGCATTTAATATATTAAATATGTGGTGAACGAGCATCTTGAATGCCATAGGCCGTCCGCTGTCGTCGATTATCGCACCCGTTTCCCACACCACGTGAGTTACCTCAACCAAGTCCGACGTCGTTCCCGCCCATCTCAGCCCATCGTCGGGCGACATACTCATCAGTTCCACAAACTCCCTTACGGCGATGCGTCTCACCTTCTCGATGCTTTCTTTCGAGCAAGACGCTCCGGTGCAGCATAACCCGATGCCGCTTCCGGTTGATTCCATTCTCATTTCTGCCATTGTTTTTCTGCCATTGTTTTTCTGTTGTTTTTCTGTTGTTTTTCTGTTGTCTTTCATTCTTGTCATCCCCCTTCTTCTTATCCTTTTCCTTATCCTTTTCTCATAGGATGACTCAATTCGGCTGCAAATATAATCACAATTTTGTGCAAAACAAGCGCATAGTCATAGAAATATATTACAATAAATGTTAATGCATAAAACTCTTACCAATGATTATTCGTATCTTTGCAACAATAGAATCCGCCACGCTTCCCATTAGAACAGCGAACCAGGGCGGGTCTTTTGCTTTATGGAGATAAAGACTATATAGAATATAGGTAATCAATGACTAATGAATATTAAACCTTTACAAAATAACGCTCTCAGAATCGCGTTTTTTCAAACAAACTCTCGCCTGCGCTCAAAAACGCGAAAATACGGCTTTTTACCCAATTCTAAGCTAAAACTCTGATTATCAAATATTTATCTCGTTTTTGCGCAAAAACGGCCGTTTTTGAAGCTCAAAAAAGCCCTGTTACATTGCAACGGAGGCTTCGTTAGACGCCAACGGAGCCACTTTTGGCCTCCAAAACCTATCCCGTTGCACTCCAAAACGGCCTGAAACGCATTCTAAAAGTGCCACTTTTGAAAGCCAACAAACGTTAAATCGGCCGAAAACGGCATTTTCCCACGTTTTTCAGGACGCTAAATTTCGACAAAAATCAACCCGATTTTTCTCTAACGGAGGCACTTTTGGAATTTTTAATTACTAATTTTGAGTTTTGAGTTGGGATTTTTAAGGTCGGAAAACGGTCGGAAATGAGTAACGGGACCATTATTTAACATTCGTTAGCGTGAGAGAATCGTTTTCTGATTGTAAAGATTTTTCTCATAAAATCTCTGCAAAACGGAACTAAAATTAGTCATATAACGGAACTGAAAATCAGATTTTATTTGTAACTTTGCAGTTAAACACTATCAATCCCATTGGCTATGACAGAAAAGAAACCGGAATTTATCAAACGAGATATTACAGCAATTGGCAAGGACTATGCCTCACTGTTAAAAACACTCAAAGAACGTTATCGCTCTTTGCAAATAAAGACGGCCGTTACGGTCAACACTGCCATGCTCGAATTTTATTGGGCTTTGGGTCGGGATTTAAGCAAAATGCACGGACAAGCCAAATGGGGCAGTTCTTTCTTCGATACGCTTAGCTTGGATTTGCGGAAGGAATTTCCTGATCAAAAAGGATTTTCCACGACAAATCTGAAATACGCTAAGCGCTGGTATGAGTTTTATAGTCAGGCAGATACAATTCGTCAACGACCCGTTGACGAATTTACGATGCCGTCGGATTTTGGATTTATACCGTGGGGGCAGCATATTGAAATATTTACGCATTGTAAGAATATTCCCGAAGCCCAGTTTTATGTTAACCAAACAATAGCGAATAAATGGAGTAGGCCGGAACTTGCTTCACAAATCAAGTCTGATTTGTATTTTGCTCAAGGTGCTGCCGTGACGAATTTCAAGTCTAAGCTGCCTGCACCGCAGAGCAAACTGGCGCAAGAAATTTTGAAAAGCCCTTATCACCTCGGCTTCACCGATTTGCCCGAACATCACTCGGAGCGACAACTCGAGAACGCTTTGGCTTCAAATATCACCCGTTTCCTTTTAGAACTGGGACAGGGCTTCGCATACGTTGGTCGGCAGATGGAGCTGCGTATGCCTTCCGGACAAGTGTTTATGCCCGATATGGTGTTCTATCATACAAGATTGAAATGTTATGTGGTTATTGAACTGAAAGTTACGAAGTTCATTCCCGACTATGTGGGACAACTGAATTTTTATGTCTCGGCTGTTGACGAACTGATGAAACAGGCCGATGACAATCCTACTATCGGTCTCTTGATTTGCAAATCAAAGGACAACACTGTTGTGGAATGGTCGTTCAGAGGACTCAGCCGGCCACTCGGCGTTGCCGAATATGAACTAAATAAGGTCGTTAACGAAGTCGCTGCAAAGACTCTCCCGACAGAAACAGAGCTTCAGAAACTGATTGACACGTATGAGGTATGAGGCTAATCTAAGGTTTCAGGTTATGAGGTCGCTCCGCTTTCAGGTTATAAGGTGAGATATGTCTTTTGGTAATTTCACCTCATAACCTCATAACCTTATAACCTCATAACCTCAAATCATGCAATCGTTTGCGCAAGAAAAACGCCATTTGATGTGTTAAAAAATGTCCAACCTATTACATATTTTATTAAGTTTGCCTCCGAAATTGCTTGCCGCGACTATTTGCGGACACAAAAATTACGATAACCTATTGCCCTATGGCTCCGATTTTGATACATATTACGCCTGTCTGGTCTTTGCAGCGTATGGCTGCGAAAGCTTCATTGCGTGTAACGTTTAGCACGGAAGCCAACTTAGGGGGGGTACAACCTGTAATTTAAGCAACCCAAACCGTAATTTTTTATTCCAAAACCGCAGACTGACGCCGTTTGGCGTCCGTCCGCTTCATCGTGTCCGTTTCCGAAACCCGGAAGCGGACTAACCTATCTATTACGTATTTTCAGCAGTAACTTAACATAACAACAATAATTATAATCAAAGGCAAAATGAAAAAAATTACAACAACATTCTTTTTACTCATGGCAATGGTGCTGCTGTTGCCAACGGAGATAAAGGCGTGGAATGATATCCAAATTCATTCCAATTTCAAAGGTTGGGGCCAGAGTGGTTCTGATTTTAATTTGAATAAGGTAGATAATGATGACAATACCCGTTCTGGTGAGTTTGATGCAACAGGCTTGACAAATGGAACAACATATTATTTTGTACTTCAAAATGTTTATAATGGAAGTGCAACAAATACATATAAAGGTGGATTTGAGTACAATTTTAATAATACAGGGGAACAATCTAACAATCTATCTGACAGCGGTGATGATTTAAAGTTAGTTCACAATTCAAAGTATAAGTCTTATAAGTTTTATGCCACTTGGAATAACGGATGGACATTGAAGATTACCGGAGTTGAAGGTGGAGGTAGTGAAACATCCGATTGGGGCAATCTCTCTCTTTGCTCAAACGCAGGGCAGAACAACTGGAATTCTGATTTGCATGACCTTTTAACGCAGTCAACTGATGGGAGTGGGAATCCTGTATATACAAAGACTATCACAGTGAACGATTATATGGGTTCTTCAACTCAGAATAATCAGTTCCGCTTTCGCTTCTGGAGCAATGGTAAGAATCAGTGGATTTCACCGACCGAATACACTCAGATAACATTGGGTGGAGACTTGAAAGGTAGTGTTACCGGTACTATAAGCAACAGCAAGGACTACTATTGGTATGTGCCTACGACAGCATCTGGAAAAACTTTGGAGACGATAACAATCAAGGCTACATATAATAAGAGTACAGAGCAGTGGACGATTGAAGCAACTGGTGTTGCTCCTGCTGATGAAGATTTGAAGGCTTTCTATCTTATCATACCTGAAAAGAATGTGGGTAATACCGCACGCGTTGCTCATCCTACAACATTTACAGTTCCAGCAGGACACGTTGCATTCAAGCTCCAAGCTAACCGTGAGCGTAACACAGACCCGACTTTGGGTTCAACGGTTGTTGATGCGTTGAACAAAGACCTTACTTCTTTCAATTTGAAGATTGATGGAGAGAAAGGCCGCCAATTGCGATGGTATGAGGATGAAATAAAGTTCAAGATATGCGATGAGCAAGGTAAGTATTATCGTTATAGCAATAACGAAACCGAGGAGTTCAATTTGGCAGACGATAACCACGGCGCCTGCAACTTGGTGGATGGTTACGGTTCTTGCAACACCACTTATACAAATGACATAGATGCTAACTCTGTGAAGTATTTCAGAATACATAAGCATAATTACGCAGCTACAGCCAAGTCGCTGACATTTATGTTCTCTTCAAAGAATGCACAACATACTTATCACCCCGATAAGAATAATTTAGATAATACCGTAACTCTTACCAATGGTAACGTTGTAAATGGAGACAAAACTTCAGAAGAAGATAATCGTGTTAATAAAGTAACGGGAAACCTCATTGTAGCGTTCTTGCAGTCTCGTGGTCCGGGTTCGGATTATTATAACAATGTTATTGGTGGTTCTTCTGGCTTAGTATACATTGTCGGTAAGACAAGTAATGAAGGCTACAAGTGTGAATTGCGCGAGGATCGTAAGATGACTAAACGTTATTGGTTGGATAATAAGAGTGCTTTGAACTTATCAGAGCTTGGCATTACCGACGAAACAGCTACCGACTCTGTTGTTTATGAGTGTACCGTAAAGAAGAGCGGCGACTGGAATAACTTCTTTATGTCTTTCAGTGCAGGAAATAAAATTGACGGTTCTAATGCTGTGTATAACAGTTTGCTCCGTCCGTCAGTACAGAATCAAATGGACGCTCAGGCATTGGAAGGTGGTATCTTCTATCATAACTTAGGAACTGACGGCTACAACGATGGTCAGGCTATCAATCCTGCCCTTACCGCAGATCAGAAGGATCGTTACGTATCATACAAGATATACTTCAATGCTACATACTCAACTTATCGCATTCAGTTCTTCGACGGCTTCTATATTGGTGGCCCGGCAGTGAACAACGGCGATGAAGGCTATGGAAGCACCCAGCGTATTCCTATGACACGCGAGATTCATCACGGTACACAGTGCTATACTCATACTGGAAAATTCAAACAAGGAGAGAGATTCGCCTTCTTCACTAATGAGGCAAGTTATAACAACAACTACTCAGAAGACGAACACAATATGGATAATTTCAAAAATAATAACGGTGTATGGACGGTTCAGGCACCGACAGACAACGATAGAGACTATCCATTCTACAATGCAGTGAAGTTCAACAACAATGTTCCAACTACAGCCACTGACCTCGGTGACGGAAACGAAGGAATCCTTTGGACATTGCCTGACGGTGAATATACTGTTCGCTTCTATTACGGTGGTGTGTTTGGTCCTAACGGTATGAGCCCGAAGGAAAATGGCAATGCACTTTATACCGTAGACAAGAAAATTAAGACAAAAAACATCACTATAGCATCTAACGGAAAGAACTATGGCGGATGGAACGCTTTCTCTGACGACTGCGCAATGTGGATTCCAGACGGAGTAAAGGCTTACTATGCTTATGGAGTTGAAACAAAAGACGGTAAGAATGTGGTTAAACTTCGTGAACTGAAAGACGGCTATATCCCGGCACACTGCGGTGTATTGCTCTACAATGATAAGGTAGTTGCACCGGGAGCTGTAAGATATTTGAACTACTCTCCACTGCCGGATGATTATACCAAGACTCTCACTACGGATGATAACCTTTTGCAAGATTGTAGCACTGCGAGTGTGCAGGTTCCTCAGACAGTAGAGAAAGAAGGCAAGACATATTACAACTATTATTTTACATATATCTATCAGAAAAACGGAATTAATAACAATGTGCCTCTGAACTTCTGGAAAGTGCTTGAGAACAGCTATTCTGGTAAGAACTCTACATATCTGACAGTAGACACAAAGATCACTCCGTTGGAGTACAATGTACAGGAAGGCAACTATTATATTGCAGAACCTGCAACTGTGGCAAACTCTAAGGGGGCATACTGTCTGCTTTTCTCTATTGATGATGTTGATAACAATGAGACAACTGGCATTACTGTTATACGCCCGGCTACAGACAAGGCGAATGACAATGTATGGTATAATATGCAGGGAATGCGTGTTTCTAAGCCTATAACAGCCGGTATTTATATCAACAACGGTAAAAAGGTTGTAATTAAGTAATTTAAACTTTTAAAAACCTGTTGGCGGAATTAATTTAGTGCATACTTAATTCTGCCAATGGGCTT